>JBQCGE010000473.1:0-2743 GCA_051955955.1 Verrucomicrobiota bacterium | reverse complement strand
TCCAAATTTGTTTCCCGCTCAGCGCGTCGAAGCAAAAAACGGTATCCTGGTCCTTCTCATGTCCGGCCGTGTAGGCCCGGCCATTGGCAACTACAAACGAGCTGTAACCCAGCCCTACATTCGCTTTCCAAAGGATCTTCGGTCCTTCATCTGGCCATTGCGCGAGCCAGTCGCTCTCCTCTGAAATCCCGTTCCGGTCCGGCCCGCGCCATTGCGGCCAATCTTTCGCCGCCACCGAAATACTTAAAGCCAGTGCGCTGATCGTGATGCGCGCAAATCGATTCCTCATCTTCATTTTAAAACTCATTTTCAGGGCCTATACAGCTAATCCACCTATTCCTGCGGATATACAAGGATTCGGTCGTGGACAATAATCGCAAGATCGTTTTTGTTATCTCCGGTCACATCCCCAATCCACGCCTCCCTCGGCTCCGCCAGGTCATTGCGCCGACTGCGAAAAGTTCGTTCCTCAAATACCTGCCACCGATTCGCCGGCACAACCTTCCCCTTCTCATCGAATGTGACAACATCAAGGTAATTCTTAGCCGTTTCGATGAACACTAAATCCTTTCGCTGATCATCGTTCAAATCGCCGGAAATTACATCATGCAGAAAACCGTCCGTGATTGGCGTCTCATAGCCATCCACCTCCGTCAGCTCCCAAACTTTGCCCGAAAGTTCCAGCCACCCGACGGCTCCCAGACCGGAAAGTGAAATCGCCTTCGTTGTCCCGCCATTTAACGTGATCGGTTCCAGACTTTGAAAATCGGTAAACGGCAGCGAAATATTCCGCGTCACCTGCCAGGAACCAGCCTCGTTCCGTTCGGTCAAGGTCAGCGCCTTTCGTTCCGCATCCAGCAGGAAAAGTGCGGGCGTCTTCCCATTTCCTTTCAATTCAGTCGCCGCAACGATCCGCGAATTGCTCGCCGCGCCATTGATTTGTTCCTTCACCTGGAAATTCCAGTTCTGCCCTTCATTCGACTTCAAAACAACGGCGCGCAAAAAATTCCGTTGTGGCAGGAGCAACTCCGCCTTCCCGTCTCCATCGACATCAGCGGACGCTACCCAGAGCTGATCGCTATTGCCGCCCGGTGCGGCCACATCGATCTCCTTGAAATCCTGATCCGGTACATTCAGGAATACTTTGATTTTTTCGTATGGGATCAACACCACCAAATCCGGCAACCCATCCTGGTCCACATCGTGAATAATCATGGATTGCGGCGTTCCCTTGAAATTTTCCCCAAGCTTTTGCCGAAACCGTTCGCCACCCGCCGTGCGAAGTTGCAGTTCCTTTTTTCCATCCAGGTCCACGATCGAGGCAAGCGCGGTTTTTCCCTTGTACTTCAGCCCGCCAATGGCCATCACCATCGGTCGTCCATCCATCCAAATCACCTTCGGAAAACTGATCCCTCCTTTATCATCGAGCACGGTTTCGCCCACCTGGCGCTCGTCACTGCTCAGGAGGAAAATCTCCGGCTTCCCGTCCTCATCCCAATCATTCGCCAGCAAATCCGTCACTCCCGTCAGTGATGCAAATTTCTGCGGGTTCTCAAAGCTCCCATCTTCCTTCTGGATCGAGAGCATCAATTGCCCCCCTTCAGGGTCCGCCACCAGCAGGTCAGACCGTCCATCCCCGTTCAAGTCCGCCCAAAGTTCGCCACGCCGCGTTTTGCTTGTCTTGTTCAACGGCATGAGTTGAAACTGCCCTTCCTTCCAGTCACCGGAAAGTTCCTCTGCAGTCTTCTGTGTGAAGGTGGAAATTTGCGCCCGCCCCGATTTTTGCGCAATGGTCACCACCTCAGTCTTATGGTCGTCGTTCAAGTCATCGGCCCAATACGAGCGGATCGGCGGGAATGGGAAATGAATTTCAGGCCCAAGTTTCCCACTCGCGTTTTGCAATCGAATGCGGAAAGGAATCGGGTTATCCCAATTCACCCGCATCAGGTCATCCCGCCCGTCACCCTGGATGTCCAGGATTTGTATCGAACGAACTGAGCCAATGAACGGAATGCGTTCTGCCTCAGCCAAGGTGCCGTCCGGTTTTTGAGCAATGAAGTAAATGAAATTATCAGCCAGCAAGCAAATATCCGCCAACTTGTCCCCATTCAGGTCGCCAGAAACAAGTGCATAAGGATCCAGGCTCCCATCATTAATCGCGACCCGCTTCAGCGCACTCCATTTATTCGTCCCCTCGTTATACTGAATGATCAATTCCTTCGGTTCGCCTTAATAAGCAATGTCCGGCTTCTTATCGTGATTCAGATCAGTAAGCAGGAGCGATGAAATCCGTTTCTCGGAGGAAATCGTTTGAATTCGGAAACGCGAGTCGGGAGGCAGTTCATTCGTGTCGCGGTCCTGCCGCTCTTTAATGACTGTAGGATCGTTCGTTTTGCCGGTCTGGTTATAGAGCAGCGTGATCTTGGAACGCGCATTGTTCACCACCACAATGTCGTTTAACCCATCGCCATCAATATCAGCCTCCTTCAGTTGTGAAATGCCCGTTTCAATTGGAAAGATTTCCGGGCCGGTGAATGCAAATTGCGCCTTGCCCTTTTCCGCCGCGACAATTCCCAACGGCAGCAACAACAGCGCGGCAAATTTCCCCGCGAGGGCTCTAATTATATGCTCCATGCGTAGGAAAGCTTAAAACGGCTCCGGTAAAGTGCCAGCCCGAAAAGGAGGTTTGCGTGCGCAGAATAAATGTCATGGCCCTCGCACCTTCATTCCCCGCGAAAGCTCA
>JBQCGE010000472.1:0-3603 GCA_051955955.1 Verrucomicrobiota bacterium | reverse complement strand
GAGCAGCGCCAAGTGTTCATGCCCACGCGAGGTTAATTAAATCGATTCCGGCAGAAAAAGGCGAAATCATAGGGCCAAAGGCAAAAATCGAGCTTTGGTTCAATGAACTGCTCGAGCAGGATTTTAATTCCGCGACTGTTTTTTCCAGCAGCGAAATCAATTCCAAAACGCGAGCTAATCTGGCCAAGGGAAAGCCAATGCTCGACAGAACTGATAAAACCCACCTGACCATTGAAGTGGAGGGATTGACACCGGGTGAATACGTTCTTGAGTATCGCGTTTTGTCCCGGGATGGCCATAGCGCTCCTGGGCGGTTGCGCTTCAAAGTAGTGGCTCCCCAAAAGTGAAATGGAACATTCGCTTTTGCACGCGTTGCAATTGGCCGGGATGATCACGGCACTTGGTGGGACTGTTTTCGTTCTCGTCTTTTTATCCGCAGCTCAAAATAAAGGTAGTTTCGCTGAGGAAGAAATATCCTCATGGGAGAGCATTACAAAACATTGGAGCTTTTGGGCAGCAGTTTTAGCCGGGTTGGGCGCGCTAACAGATTTGTTCGTTCAAGTGGCTGAGGTGGATGGCGCAACAATCTATGGAGGAATTCGGATTGCAGAGGTCGGCCGATTTATTTCGGGAACCTATGTTGGTAGGGCAGGATTAATCAAAGCCCTGCTGCTCTTTGCACTCGCTCTTTGCCTGAAAAGGAAATGGAAGTGGCAGTGGCCATTTGCTGCTCTCTTGGGAGTTGGCTCGGGAATTGCCTCCTCGCTCGTGAGCCATTCCGCCGCTCTTCCCCAGGGTCGAATTGGCGCAATCGCAGCGCAAACCCTGCATGTTTTCATGGGCGCAGTTTGGATCGGAACACTGGTCCAACTATTTGCATGCCGGAACGCTTATAGCAAACCTGACTCAGCAGATGGATTACGATTGCTTTTGTTTATAGTAAACCGGTTTTCTCCAATTGCACTTATTGCCGCTCTGCTGGTTTTTGGCTCTGGTTTTTACGCACTCTGGCGTTTCGTCCTGAAAACTCCAGAAGCGGTTATGACTTCACCATACGGGATAACGTTGCTGATAAAGTTAGGACTATTAATGGTGATGCTCTTCGCGGCCTGGGTGAATTGGAGGAAGTGGCGGCCCGCTCTCAGCGCAATTTTTCCAACAATACCTAAAACTCAATCCGGTTCCGTCATTCAACAGTTTACAAAAACTTTGGAATTGGAAGTCACCGCAGGTTTATTAGTCATTACCATAGCTGGAATTTTAGCGGGTATAGCACCCCCTGGCGAGGAAGGGTTGTACCGATTAAGCCAACATGAAGCCAAAATGTTATTTAAACCTGATTGGCCTACTTCCACGATCGTTAACCCGGCTACATTTGTAGGGGCGGAAGAACGTACCGTCCAGGACTTGCGCTATGCTGAATTTACGCACAATTGGTCGGGGGTGGTTGTCTTAGCTCTAGGGATTGTTTGGCTGGGGCAGTCCGTTTACGGAGGAAAATTTTATGTCCGCACATGGCCATTGCTTTTGATCCCATTCGGTTTTTTTATCGCGATTGCAGCTGATCCTGAGATTTGGATTTTAAGGGAGGCGAGTCTGCCCACGATTCTTCGAGATCCCCAGTTGGTCGAACATCAAATGGGCGCAGCGCTCGTCTTCATACTCGTGTGGCTGGGTTGGAAGGATGAGAAGAAAAGCGTGGAAGTGCAACCACTCGGTTATCCACTGCCGATTTTAATGATCTGTGGAAGTCTAATGTTGTTGGGGCATGCCCACTCCAATTTGAGCGGAAGTGAACAACTCACCACGCTGATTAACGTTGAGCACGCAATTTTTGGTGGGCTTGGGTTGTGCGCTGGAATCGTGCGATGGTTTCAGTTGGGTTTGCTCGTTCCCTCGCGCGTCGCAAGAATTGTCTGGCCGACTTGCGTTATGGGTTTGGGGGTTTTCATGGCATTTTTCTATCGAGAAGTCATGTAATGACTATCGGTGAACCCGCAGGATCGCGTCCACATTCTTCCTAATCTGGCGGATGGGGGGATGATCCTTCGGAACAACGCTCTCAAGCGAGAGCAGGCAAACACTTTGTTTGGGCTTGAGAGCACCGCGCATGATAAAGTAGACGCCGAGCCATTCGCCTTGTTCGGAAATTATCTATCGCATTTTCAAAAGCCTGCTAAACGTCACCTGCCCTCTTTTAATCCCTTGATTTGTGCCTTAATCTTCGCTCAGTGAAGATTTTGTTTATCGGCGATATTGTGGGTGAACCAGGGCGGCGGGCGGTGAAAGAACTCGTCCCGCGACTCCGTGCGGAGCATGGCCTGGATATGGTAATCGCCAATGGTGAAAACTCCGCCGGCGGTTCCGGGATTACCGTCAACACCGCGAACGAAATTTTTTCGGCAGGTGTGGACATCATTACCTCCGGAGACCACTTATGGGACCAAAAAGAGGTCAGCCAATTACTCGCGAATGAACCGAGATTCGTCCGTCCGATCAACTATCCTCCAGAAACGCCGGGTCGTGGTGTAGCTTATTGCCAAATCGAGGGACGCCCGCTCGTTGCAGTTGTTAATGTTCAAGGCAGAACCTTTATGCCAGACCTTGAAAATCCCTTTCGAGTGATGACATCCGAACTCCCAAAAATAAAGAATCGGACGAACATTATTTTTGTTGATGTCCACGCGGAAGCTACTTCAGAAAAAATCGCGATGGGTCGAATGCTCGATGGACAGGTCAGCGCGGTCGTTGGCACTCATACCCATGTTCAAACTGCCGACGACCAAATTTTTCCAGGTGGTACAGCGTTTTTATCCGATGCGGGGTTTACGGGACCGCAGGAAAGCATCCTTGGTCGCGAGATTCAGCCGATTATCGAGCGATTCCTCACGAATCAACCACGGCGGTTTGGGGTGGCCAGTGAGCGCATTCAACTTCATGGAGTAATCCTAACCATCGATAATTCAACCGGGCGCGCGCTCAATATTGAGCGTGTTCGTGAGGCGCTTCCACCAGGTGAAAAGAAAAATGGCCAAACCGCTTAAATCTCAATGGGAGTTCGGCGAGTTGTTCCCTGCCGAACAGGTCCGCAAGGTGCTGACCGTTTCGGAAGTAAACGGATCGATTCGCCGTGTTCTTGAAAAGGAAATCGGGAGCATTTGGGTGACTGGCGAAATCACCAATCTTAAACTTCAACCATCCGGTCACGTCTATTTTTCAATTAAGGATGCGTCCTCTCAGCTCGCCTGTGTTTTGTTTCGCAAGGACGCAGCGAATGTGGATCGCGAATATCTGTGGGATGGGCAGAAGGTCATTTTGCAAGGTGAATTGACTGTGTATGAAGCACGCGGGCAATGCCAACTGCGAGTCCTTTCTGTTCAGTTGCAGGGATTAGGCGCATTACAAGCGGCGTTCGAACGGCTCAAAGTTAAACTGCAATCAGAAGGGTTATTCGACAATGGGCACAAGCGTCCCCTGCCCACTTTCCCGCGTTCGATTGGGTTGGTCACTTCCCGCTCGGGTGCCGCGATTAGAGATGTCCTGCATGGAATTGAACGGCGGAATCCCGCACTGCGAATTGTTTTATGCAGTTGCCGGGTACAA
>JBQCGE010000471.1:0-4993 GCA_051955955.1 Verrucomicrobiota bacterium | reverse complement strand
ACCCACCTGGCGTTCGTGTGCGCCCAGCATCCAGATTGCAGGCCAAACGCCGCGCCCCCGTGGGAGTTGGGCGCGAACTTCGATCCTGCCGTATTGCCATTCGGCGAGATTTTTAGTCTTCAGCGAGGCGGAGGTATATTGGGCAAATTCCGGCTGTGTTCTTGAACCGGGATTATGGTTTGGATTGGCGAATAGTTCCTTGCGCGCTTCAATGACCAGGACGCCATCTGTAACGCGCGCATTTTCCGGCCGGGCGACAGTATAGAATTGGGATTCATGATTTCGGATGAACCCCAATTCGTTGGTCCAATGAGCTGGGTCAGGCAGGCCGGGTTGATTGAACTCGTCAGCCCAGATTAGCATCCAATTTTCCGCATGAGCCTGGATTCCAAAGAGGAAGGCAAGCATTGCGAGGATCGAAAGCTTCATTGGGCAGATGCGTTTAGTTTGAAGCCGCCAGTGCTTGTGCTGCAGGAAACAAGACAGCATTTTCCAGATGAATGTGGCGATGCATGTCCTCTTCCAGATCGTGCAATCCGGCGAACAGAGCGCGGTAAGTGTTGCAAGCCTCAACTGGTGGTTGATAGCCGTTCGTTAAGGTGCGGAGTCGTTCCAGGGCGGCTCCGGTCGATTCATGCTCGTGCATCATGCATTCGATTGGTTCCTCCAGAGGCGCCGGAGACATTTCGTTTTGACTCATGGCAATGATCGTTGGGAAAAGCACGTTTTCCTCTTTTTTCATATGCTCGATCATTTCCTGTTCGAGCCCAAGGAAAACCTCGTAGACCTCAATGAGCGAAGGTGTGTGACCTCCGTGCACCTGAGCCACGCGCGCAGCCATCGCATGGAGGCGGGGCAATTCGCGCCATAGAAAACCATGGTGAGTAGACACAATGTAATTAGCCAATTCTGGAACCGGAAGATCTGCCGGATTGTCCACAGGTGCTGATTTGTCCTTCAGTTCAGCTTCCAATTGTTCAACGATAGTATCCGGAGAGACCCCTTTCCGCTCACACGCTTCGCGCACGGTTCGCGCCCCCTGGCAGCAGAAGTCGATGCCAAAGTTTTGAAAAATTCGGGAGCGGCCTGGACGTTCCGCGACCAGTTCACCGACGGTGCGGTTAATCAAAGGAGTTCCAGGAGGTGAGAAAACATTCGGTTTATGACTCATTTGAAACCAGCATGGTTCGCAGTTCCTGAACGAGCAAATGCGCAGGGTGTGAATGCTTGATTTGCATCAAATCTTTTGAACAAACCGGGTTCCGCGACTCAATGTGTTTCTTTGGCCGGAGTGCGCACGATTTCCACGGTACAAGGGGCTCGTGTGCTGATGGCCGCCGCAACCGTCCCCAGGTACAAGCGGTTGCCGTGGTGTTGCCCTCGCGCGCCGAGGAAAATGCAATCGATTTGGTTTTCACCAGCGAAGCCGAGCAGGCGCGTTTTGGGATCGCCCTCCAGGATATGAAAATGAGCCGTAAGTCCGGCATCCGAAAATCTGGTTTTCAATCCTTCGAAAAGTGTCTTGATCTGATCTTCCGCATTCGCGACTTTTTCCGTGTTCGCCGCTTTCCTGCTGAAGAACGAACTCTTCAACCGGGCATCAACGATTGCCAGAAGATGGACTTCGACCTGTCCACGCCATTTACGGGTTAAAACTTCATCGACTGCATGCTCTGAATCTTCGGATCCATCCACCGCGATGAGAATGCGATTTGGACGGTCAGAAGGGTTTTGATTGGGCTTCACTATGCGCACCGAGCAAGTAGCTTCGGCCGCGATTTTGTAGGAAACACTTCCGAGAAAAAAGCGTTCCAGGGGAGTTCGCCCATGAGAACCAAGGGTGATTAAATCCGCCTGCCACTGGCGGGCAAAACTGATGATGCCCCAGGCTGGAGAGTCGGGGTGGGCTTCGTTGCTGATGTTCCAGAGCGGAAATTGTTGATGCAGCAATTGCGATCCACGGACCGCATTGGCCTTGGCGAGCTTAAGGGCTTCCTCCGCCATGATCTGGGACTCGAGCAGACGTTGGCCGGTGACAATTCCAGCAGGATCCTGGGGATAGACAGGTGTAACGGGAAGCCAGACATCCGCAATTGAAATTACCTTGGCTTCGGCGCGGTCCGGCAGGCCAGCATGGCGAAGTTCAGCGATGGCGAGGTTGGCTCCCTCGGAATCATCGAATGCAACCAGGATTTTTTTCATGATCAGCTCCTTTTTTTGATTTTCCGACTTTCCCAAATTTAATTCCTAAATGTTTCCCTTTCGTGGAACCAGGCTCAATGCGCGCAAGCCGGGCAGGTAATCGCGGCATCCGTCTGGGCCGGGCTGAGATATGGTATTCCTAGAGCCATTCCCCTGGCAATGAGCGAAAGCGCTATTAGTGACACAGCGACTGGAACGATTCGTTTGAAACGAGGAAGTCTTATAAGGGGGAGAAACCTGGCCGCCCCCAGACTGATGGCCAGCATCATCGGAACGGTTCCAAGCCCAAAGCAGAGCATGTACAGAGCGCCATGAAGCGGTGTTCCAGTCGCTGACGAAGCTGTGCCAGCCATGTAAACCAGGCCGCAGGGGAGCAATCCATTCACTATTCCCAGAGTTGCCAGTGAGATGAACGAGCGTCGCTGAAAGTGACGGTTAAAGCGAGATTTGATCCAAAGCGCGCCTTTCCAGAGAGGGCTTTTCACCCCACGCGAACCGAGCAGCAGGAATGCAAGCATTGTGACTCCAGCGAGGATTGAGAGCCATTGTTGAAACCCGGCGAGCAAAAGCGTCTGTCCGATCAAGCCAAAGGCGGCACCGAGCAGGGAGTAGGTGAATATGCGTCCGGCATGATAGACGACACGGCTGGCAAGGATTCCCGTCCGAGTGCGGTTGACCACAGGGACAGCAAGGACAAGCGGACCGCACATTACTGCGCAGTGCAGGCTTCCCAAAAATCCCATAATGAACGCGGCCAAAAACATGTTAGTTATAAATGAATAATGGCCGTTCGACGTAATAATCGCTTCCTTCGGAAGCCCATTGCAGATGAATTTTCCAAAGGCCTTCTTTTAATCCGGAGACATCGAGGGTTTGCGAGTGTGCGCTGTTCAGTTTCAACGGCAGTTCGCGATCCAGGCGGGCATCAGATGGGCGATAAAATTGAATATGTCCGGAAATTGTTTCGGGATGGGCTGAATTGGGGAGGGGAACGGGTAAAGTGATTTGAACGGTTTGGTTCGTCACATTGTAGGCAAAGGAAATTTGCTTCTCGATGGCTTTCGCGCGGCTGGTGCTTTCAATCTGTTTTTGGAACGCGAGTTCGTGCTCGTAATAATCAGGACGCACAAGTTGGTCATCATGTCTGATCGCAAAAACAACCCAGACCGTAATCGCGGCAATGAAAATTGAGAAAAAGCCAATGATGGCCCATGGCCATGGATTGAATTGCGATTTTGCTTTCACTTCATTTCTGCTGTCAGCGTGGGCCGACGAAAACGGTTTTGACTGTCTCAATCCGTTTACCATTTGAGTAAACGCCGATTTTCAGTTTCGTCTTGGGTGATTCCAGCGCAAGCCGGTCAAGGGAGATCAGGACGGAGCTTTGAATCATGGTTTCGCGCGGCACGATCAGTTGGCCAGTGCCCATGATTCGGAGTTCGCCTGGCATGTCTTCCAGGCGCAATTCCAAATGCAGGTCCCGGCTGGTTTTGTTGACGGTTTTGACCGTGTATAAGTTTGAAATGCGTCCCTCCGCGGTTTCCTGGAAAAGGGCACCTGGAGCGCGCAGGAAGGTGCTTTCCGATTCGGAACGAGTGAAAAGAAGCAGGATAAAGGCAAGAACAAGCCCGCTGAGCACAACAGTGTACCAGCCCATGCGCGAGGTGAAACGGAATCGTTCCCCTCGTTCAATACTGTTGAGACTGGCATATCGGATCAGTCCGGTTGGTTTTCCGATTTTGGTCATTACCGCATCACAAGCATCGATGCAGGCGGTGCAATTCACGCATTCCATTTGCGTGCCATTCCGGATGTCGATGCCGGTGGGGCAGACGACGACGCATTGGCGACAACTGATGCAGTCTCCCAATCCTTCGCTTTGTCGTTGTTCGAAACTTTGGTTCCGCTGCAGCGCGCCACGTTTTTCACCGCGCTTATGGTCGTAAGCGACGATCAAGGTGTTTTCATCGAGCATGGCGGATTGAAGGCGGCCGTACGGGCAAATGAACGTGCAGGCCTGCTCACGGAAGCGAGCGAAAATCAGGTAAAAAATTACTGTAAAACCGACCATGAAAAGCAATCCGGTGATGTGATTGCGGGGATCGTCCATCACGATTTTTTTCAAATCATCAATGCCGATGATATAACTCAGAAGGCAATTGCTGATGGCGAACGAAAGCAGCAGGAAGATCGTGTGCTTGAGCGTTTTCTTGAAAATCTTGACGCGATTCCATGGACCAGCGTTCAGCGCCTTTTGCGCCATGTAATCACCTTCGATCAAGTATTCGAGCTTTCGATAGACCATCTCCATCAGCACAGTTTGCGGGCAGGCCCAGCCACACCAGAGACGTCCGAAGGCTGTGGTGAAGACGATAATACTGGTGAGAAAGAGCAGCATCGCCACGGCAAAAATAATCATATCCTGCGGCCAGAAAATCTGCCCGAGAATTGAGAATTTTCGCTCGACGATATTCATCATGAGCAGGGGATTGCCATTTATCTTTATGAATGGCCCCGTGAACATGATTGTAAGCAGCACCCAACTAACCCAGGTGCGCCGCTTGAACCATTTGCCAGTGACTTTTTTGGGATAAATCCACTTTCGCTTTCCTTGCTTGTCGGCGGTGGCGAGATGATCGCGAAAATCCTCCTCTTCAACCTGCGGTGTTGGCGTTCGCGCGGAGGCGACGGCTTTAGGCGAAGGCGATTGGCTGCCGGGCTTGGCTTGCTTGTCCGAATTTGGGGTGATTGCGGTATTCATCAAATCAACCTCACGTCACAACTCTTCCAT
>JBQCGE010000470.1:0-3655 GCA_051955955.1 Verrucomicrobiota bacterium | reverse complement strand
ATCAGCAGCCCCTTAAGAATGATCGCACGGGTTTGGCCCCGTTAACGCACTTGCATGAATTCGAATTCCTCCAAAGATTCCCTGCCCCGCCATTTGTTGATCGCCTTTATCCTCGCGGTGGTCGGGTATGGCCTGTTCTTTTTCCTCGATCAACACCTCCGCGTCCGCAAAGGCCCGTGGGTGGTTACCTTCACCACGAATGAAAACGGCTTCGCGCAGATTATTATTAATCAACCGAAGCTGCACATCGACAATGTGCGGGTGACCTTTCTTCAAGAGCATACGAGTAATGCACCGTCGATATTGCGCTTTGATCATCCGATGCAAACGCTTCCGTTTGGGACGAATCGCTTCGAAGATTTAACCTACCTGCCCGGGAGCGAAACATTCGATTTTTTTGGCCATGTGGTGGAATTGCTGCCTCGAACGTTGTATCTCAACCAGAAGGAACAACCGTGGGTTTCCGGGAAAACGTATGAACTGAGCCCATCGGAGAAGTTGCCCGCATCTGCGTTTACGGATCCGCGGAAGAAGAAGAAACGGTTTTAGGCCGTTTCTCAACTGAACATGGAATCCCCACCGTCGGGGTGGAGCACCTGGCCGGTCATGTAGCTGGAGTCCAACTCCGACGCGAGAAAGACGTAGCAGGGTGCTACTTCACTCGGCTGGCCTGGACGTCCCAGGGGCGTGTCCTTGCCGAAATCCTTTACCTTGTCCGCTGGAAAAGTTGAAGGAATGAGCGGCGTCCAGATTGGGCCCGGCGCTACTCCATTCACGCGAATCCCCTTTGAGGCGAGTTCCCGCGCGAGGGAGCGTGTGAAATTCAAGATGGCTCCCTTCGTACTCGCGTAATCAATCAACTTTGGTTTGGGTTGATAAGCTTGAACGGAAGTGGTGTTGATTATTGCGGAACCTGGTTTCAAGTGTTTGACCGCTGCCCGCGCGAGGTTGAAATAACCGAAAAAATTTGTGCGAAAGGTTTTTTCAAGCTGTTCCGGCGAGACATCCTCGATTCCCTTGCCAACGTTTTGTTCCGCGGCGTTGTTTACCAGAATATCCAACCTGCCAAATCCGCGGAGGGTTCGGTCGACGATTTCCTGGCAGAATTTTGGATCTCCCACATCGCCGCGAATTTTGAGGCAGCGCCGCCCAAGCTCGGCGAGACGGGCGCTGGTGCGCTCCGAGTCTTCATCCTCCTCGAGATAAACAATGGCGCAGTCAGCGCCTTCTTTGGCGAATGCAATGGCGACGGCACGACCGATGCCGCTATCGCCACCGGTGATCAGGGCGACTTTGTCTTTCAGTTTGCCACAACCTTTATACCGAGGATCGTCATCGATCGGTTTTGGATCCATGTGCTTCTCCAGACCTGGGCGTGGTTGTTCCTGTGGTGGTGTGGATTTAATATTTTCCGGTATTCCTGCCATACGCAAACTCCCAATTGAACAAACTCTCCCGAGCAGGGTGCTTCAGCAATGCGCACGGTCCTGAATTCATTCATCAGGGAGTCCCTCAAAGGCGCAATCGGTCCAAATTTCAGGGATGCCATTTTCGTAAGTATTCCTCGCCGCAATTGCATCCGTGGTCGATTTGCTGAATCGTGAAGGAAATGGCGGAAGAGATTTTTGATGTGGTGAATGAGCGGGATGAAGTTGTAGGGCAGCTTTCACGACGCGAGGTTCATCGGCAGGGATTAATGCATCGGGCGGTGCATATTTTAATGTTCAACTCGGCGGGCAAGGTGTTCCTGCAAAAGCGCTCGATGAAGAAGGACAATTTTCCAGGCACCTGGGATTCCTCGGCTGCGGGACATGTGGATACGGGTGAGGATTACGACGAATGTGCGTTACGAGAGGTCCGCGAGGAACTTGGGTATGAGCTGAAGCGAGTGCCGGAACGCGTGCTGCGCATTTCCGCTTGCGAGGAAACAGGACAGGAATTTGTATGGGTTTACCGGTGTGATTGTGAGGGCCCTTTTAATCTCTGCCCGATTGAGGTGGAGAGTGGGGACTGGTTTACGCCGGAAGCAGTGGCAGAGTGGATTCAGGAAAAGCCAGGAGAGTTCGCCCCGTCGGTCATCTGCATTTGGCGGCAGCTATATCCGGCGCTGTTCAAGAATTCCGGCGCAATCACAAAGTAATTTTTTTATCCGCGTTGAGCGTCGGGCAGATCGAATAAACATCGCGCTTCAGGCAAAGCGCGACGTCCTCGCGCAATTCGGGAATGCCCAGCAATCTTCGACCGTTACGGGCAAATTGCATGGCGGCGAGGAGATCGTCTCCGGCTTGCTGGTTAATATTTCTGGCAATGCAGGCCGAATCAGCAATGTGGCCGTCGGTAAACTTAGGCAAGATCAGCTCGCATAGAGCGCCCGCGCCCAGGGTGTCTTCGTAAGAAGCTTCTTCGTGGGTGCCGCTGCAAATAATCAAAACTTCCTCCGCGCTGGAGAGGTTTTGGGCAACGCTGGTGAGATTTAAAAAACTGGCGGTCAATACGCGTTTCGCTTTTGCGCAGGCGTGAATTGCCCGACTCCCGTTCGTGGTCGTGATCACAAGTTCTCGCCCCCGCACTTTGTTTGAGGTGAATTCGCGAGGGGAATTTCCAAAATCGAAGTCGATAGAACCGGTCAATTTGGACGTGATACGAAATCCGTCACGTTCACCCGCGAGGAGGAGGTTTGAGTTAATTTTCTTTAGTTCAAGGGCCGCTGGAATGGAAGGGACCGCCTGGACGGAAGCAGCGCCGTTGGCCAACGCGGTGACGATGGTGGAGGTTGCGCGGAGGACATCGAAAACAATACACGTGGCCTGGCTCAAGTCGCGACTTTGCAGCGTTTCGAATTCTGCGGGGGTAAAAAGAACTTCCAACTTTTTCATGATTTGGGAAAGCGGGTGCGCATGTAATGAAACAGGAATTGCTGAGCAAATCCAGCGTTCGGCCCGAAATAAGTTTGGGTGAACTCCAGCAGCTTTTTAGGATTTTTTTTACGGCGGGGAAAATAGAGCTGGAGCAATGCTTTCAGAATCCAGACATCGACTGGGAAGGCGCGTTGAAATCCATAAGCAAAAAGTAAAACGCAATCGGCAATCTTGCGACCGACACCGGGCAGGCGCATCAATTCCTCGCGAGCTTTTTCGAGTGGCAGCCCGCTGATTGCGGCAAGGTCGATTTCGCCCGAAGCGACCATTTTGGCGGAGCCCGCAAGGTAGGGAGCGCGAAAGCCCATTTTGCACTCGCGCAGGTCGCTTTCGCTCAACCCGGCAATTATTTGAGCGGATGGAAAACTAAAGGCAGACAAATGGCCTTCGGGAACAGCGACATTCTCTCCGAAACGGCGGCAAACGAGGTCAACGATTTGCTGGATTTGAAGGATCTGTTTTGTAGAGGAGAGGATGAACGAGGCGAGGCATTCCCAGGGATCCTGCCGGAGCAACCTCAACCCACGGCAACTCTCAATTGCAGCCTGGAGATGGGGATCTTTGGGGAAACTGGCAATCACCTGGTCAATGTCGATCCCGAGTTGGAGGTAATTGGACAGCCATGACCAATTACTTTCAGCACCGACAACCTTTGCGACGATACCGTTCGGCTTTTCGAGCAGGCGAACCCAGCGTCCTTTTACAACCGATTCCCAGCCGCCATCCACTTCACGCCA
>JBQCGE010000469.1:0-3978 GCA_051955955.1 Verrucomicrobiota bacterium | reverse complement strand
GATCGATGTTCAAATCCGAATACATTTTTTCGGGATATTCGACCGGCTCTTTGCAATGCGAGCAGATGCGGCGCATGAGGCGCTGGGCGCAGGCAAGAATCACCGAAGAGGAAATCAGGAAGGGCGCGATCCCCATGTCGTCAAGACGGGCAATCGCTCCCGGCGCGTCATTACAGTGCATCGTGCTCAGTACCTGGTGCCCCGTGAGCGCGGCTTCAACCGCGATTTCAGCAGTCTCGGAATCCCGAATTTCACCGATCATGCAAATGTCGGGGTCCTGGCGTAAAATCGAGCGCAAAGCGGCGGCGAAGGATAACCCAATATCTTTGTTCACGGGCACCTGGTTAATGCCTGGAATTTGAAATTCGACCGGGTCTTCAACCGTCACGATGTTGTAATCGGGATTGTTCAGCTCATTGAGGGCCGAATAGAGCGTAGTGGTTTTACCTGAACCTGTCGGACCGGTAACGAGCAATAACCCGTGAGGCGCATCGACCGCCGCCTTGAACCTGCGGAAGGTATCGATGTCCATCCCAAGCTTTTCGATGCTTGCCGAAAGATTCCCTTTATCCAACACGCGCAACACGCATTTTTCACCATGCACCGTTGGCAGAAAGGAAACGCGCAAATCGATATCTTTCCCCGCAACTTTGATTCGCATGCGCCCGTCCTGCGGCAGCCGGCGCTCCGCGATGTTCAGATTGCTCATGATCTTCAAGCGCGACATGAGCGGCACCTGCAAATTCTTTGGCGGCGGCGTGGCATCAATCAATGCGCCGTCGATGCGGTAACGCAGCCGCACTGCTTTTTCGAAAGGCTCGATATGGATATCGCTCGCGCGATCTTTGATCGCCTGGACGAGGATCAGGTTGGCGAGCTTGATGACCGGAGCTTCCTGGGTTTTATCCTTGATCTGCTCTTCGGTAAGATCATCACTAATGCTGACTACCTGCTCGAGATTCTCAGCTTCAGCCTCGAGGTCCGCCTGCTTCTGCGCCTCGATAATCTCCTCCATGCTCCCCGTCTTGGTATCGAGATTATTGAGCTTCTCCGCAATCGACCGCTCAGAGGCGATCATCGGGGAAATTTCAAGCCGCGTGATCCGCTTGACGTCATCAATCGCCAGGACGTTGAGCGGATCGGCCATCGCGAGATAAAGCCGGTTTTCAAGCCGGCTAACGGGAACCACTTTATGGTTCTGCGCCACTTCCTTCGGAATCAGCAGCGCGATATCCTGCGGGATGGAAATACGGGCGAGGTTAATCGGAGGCGTATTCAACACGCGCCCCATCGAGATAACCATGTCCACTTCGCTGATGTAATTCTTCTCGACCAGCAGTTTTAACAGGCGTGTTCCCTGTTTCTTCTGCTGCTCCATTAACTCCTGAACCTGGGCGCTGGAAAGCAACCCATCCTCGACCAGGGCGTCAGCGATTCTCTCTCCAAAAGTTTTGACCGGGGGCGGCATCGATTAACGGAAAATTCTTTTTAAGGTTTTCGTGAGTTCAACCGGCGGAGCCATGTACCAAATCACCCGGCTTTTGGTGTGATTCTCAAGATCCCTTGCCGCTTGCTTATTAAATGGGTTCGTGGTCGCCACCAGCACCGATTTGCTCATTCGGTCAAAGGGCAAAACGCACCATCTCATGCATAATTCACGCGGGAAAGAGCGAGCAAAATCAACATCCACGTCGTATTTTTCGATGGGCAAATAAGCCAGGCGTGCTTTTTCACACAACACCCGCATCGCATGTTCCAATTCGATCAACTTGTGATCCGCGAGGTTTTGGATAAAGCATTCCGCAGGATGCCGCCCATGAGTCTGCGGCGCAGGCCAATGCAGGTCAAAGTCACCCGCCTTGATTAGTTTCGAATCGATGAATGCCTTTTGCATTTGCGCCTTGCCATCCTCAATTTCGGCGGCGGGGGGTGGCGCAATTCCATTAACAGCGTTCTTGAAAGCGTTCGCGGGAGCCGGTTTTTCAATGAAATCCGAATCGTGCGTGACGGATGGTGCGGTAAAACTGTTCGCCTTGTTCTCGATTTCGGCGAGAGCACGCTTCACGTCCGGATCGTCCGGAAAACGCTGCAGGATACTCTCGTACTCAAGAATCGCGCTGGAAAGCTGCCCGAGGTGAACATAAGCCTCGGCAATTCTCTTTGCCGTAGTTACGACATCATTTTCCCGCCCCAGCTTGGAATAGGCCTCCTTGAGAATTTCCAGCGATTGGTAATCCATCGGCTGGGATTGGGTAATAACCTCGAACATCTCAATCGTTTGAGACAATTGAGCTTCTTCATTCGCGGTCAATACTCCAGCCATACCTGTTCTAAATTGCCAATCGGTGCTGTCACCATCGGCGCCGCACCTGCAAAGCACCTTCCGTGCGAACCCTTCATTTGCGAAAGGAACTGCCGCTTAAAAAGCGCTTTACACCTTCTTGTATCGGACGGTGAAGCCCCCTCCTTTACCCTTCCGGCCAAAAAAATAAAAAGGCATTCCCTCGCTGGGAATGCCTTGCAAATCAATTGTTTAGCTTGTGATTACTTCAACACTGCCGAATGGAATTCCGTCCAGTCGTCCAGATTGTTCAAGTTCACAGCATCCTTAGGCGCATTTGCATCATCCGGATAACCGGCGGCGGACAAAATACCTTTGCGTGTATCATCCGCGTGAAGGTAACCCCGGATGGAACTATTCAGCTTCTCAACATTGGCTTTGTCGAGCTTCACTCCAGGCTGTTGCTTCACCCAGTTTTCAAACTGACCGTAGGTCGGACGATTGTTTTTGATATAATCGAGTGTCTTCTGCCGATCCAGGCCGAGCCCGTCCAGCACCATCTGATCATAGCCTTTGCCACAGCCAGGATATCCCGCGGCCAACTTGCCACGAGCTTCCAGTGAAGCCTTGAGCCAAAGCCGGGGAAGATGAATAACACCAAGAGGACCGGCCACGCCGGAACTAATCGTGGGAACGTATGTTTCACTCATAAAGTATTTTAAAACCTGCTTGTTTGCACTCTTTGTATCTTTTTACCTCACGGGGTCAACGCCTTTTTCTCAGGCCTCATCATTTTACAGGAAATTGCGGCTCTACTGAACTCAATGGAGGGTTCCACGAAAATACAAAATGGCGTGAAAACCAATGCTTTCACGCCATCGCAATACCGCTGTTTATTTTAAGATTTTGCGAGCTTTTTACGCGCGACACCAAGGAATAATCCTGCCACTCCAAACATTCCCAGTGTTGCACCACCATCTGGCGCACTCTGGGGGACGCTACGGGTTCCGGTAAAGCTGAAGCTCAAATCATTGTAGTCAAATGGCCCATTCAAGAGGTCTTCAAAGGAAACCAATGTAGTTCCTGGAACTAAGAAATCACCTTCCACACGAGCGTGTGCGTGACTATCTGGATTGCGGCTGGGATCTCCGGAATAAAAATTATTTCCGGTGTTCTGCACGTGCAGGCGGAAGACGAGTTCTGTCCCCGGCGCGAACGTGCCCAGATCTACTGTGGCCCCAACACTGCTGGCGTGATTATTAAAAATAAAGATGTCATTGAGTAGGTTGCCATCAAGTCCCGGCCCTGTTCCGTTCCACTCGAGATACAGATCATTGCTGTATGCTGCGCTATTTCCTTCATAAGTGGCAATAACGTGGCCGGAGGCTTGTACGGCGTTCCCTTCGGTACCCGGAGCCGCGATCGGGAATGCACTTGCGGTGAAGGCGGAACTCAGTAGCGCCCCAAACAACAGAGCGCCTTTTACTTCATACTGGCGGAATAAAATGTTCATAATGGTTGATGTTAATGGTGAGTAGCTATGAGCATAGCTAGTGCCACACAAGAGAGGGACACTCGGATTATGGCGATCAACTACTTGCAAAGGTCATCTGACACATTATAAAGAGAATCCGTAAAACTTCTTAACGAATATTTGCTTGGGGTTGAAACGTAACAAAATCCGCGCGTGCCACATG
>JBQCGE010000468.1:0-2560 GCA_051955955.1 Verrucomicrobiota bacterium | reverse complement strand
GAGGAGATAAATCATCAATCGTGATCAAAGTACAGATCTTCTCGAGATAACGGTGCCTGTAGGGAAGGAGCCTTTGCCTTTGCAGAAACGGCGTCGAACATTTGATTCCATTCTTCCTCCGTCGCGGGAGCAAAGGAAACCTGCGGGAGTATACCACTGACGATACGTTCCAGAAACGTATCTAGAGGCAAGTGCTGCGCTTCAGCTTGTGCCAGAAGAGCAGCAGCAACACGTTCCTCCAGTTCGATTGTGGCTTTGGCCATACTAAAACATAGCCTAAAAAGAGACCTGCAGGCAACGAGAACAATTTTCTTGAGCAGTTCACTTTGCCTTGACCTGAATCAATTCAGGATTCGTTGCGCTCATTTAAGGTAAGGGTGTTGTTAAAAAGATGAGCGCTACTACTGAAACTTACACGGACCGCATCCTCGATGTGCGTCCAATCCCCTGCTCCATCAAGCACCGAGAAATCTTTGAGAGGTGGAACAGCCTGCCTTTGCATGAGCATTTCATCCTGGTGAACGATCATGATCCGGTGCCGCTTTATTACCAATTCCTGGCGGAACATGCTGGCCAGTTCAGCTGGGAGTATTTGCAACGGGGACCCGAAGTATTCCAGGTAAAGATCACCCGACTCGCACCGCACGGATCCGGGAACTGAATAGAACTTCCACCTCGGCCTCCCTCATTCCGGGACACTCCAACACAGCGAGGCTGAGATTCAGGCGGAGGTACTGTGAGAACAGTCCTCCGCCTTCTCATTTGGCAAAATGAAGTGGCGGGAAAACCCGCGACCGGGCGTACAAAGGAAATGATGCCCGGTGCGGGGACCGGGCCTATGAAAAGACAATTAGTGACTTCGGGCAGGCCGCTTGAGTTCAGCCAGGAAATCCTTTTCTTCAGCCATGTCGCCGTTCAATTTCCAGGCAAAAAGTCCCCCGGAGATCAAAACCGGCAAAAAAATCGCAATAACGAGATACATAAATGCTCAAAAAGAAGAGAAGCAATTAACGAGCCATGCTCAAATCGGTGCAAATTTGGCTCAAATGTGAATTAGTGTCAGGCGGTCTTCGCTGCGTCATTAACTCGTTCCAGGATAATATCGGCGATTGCGGGCTCGATTCCGATGGGGCGGGTGTACCAGACGAGTTTGCCCTGTTTGCCCGAGGGGTTGCGCCATGGGGATTGGCCCTGGCTGATCCGTTGTTTGACGATTCGCTCGGGTTCGCCAAGCATGATCGGGATATCTTCTGCCGTATGCATCCCTTCCCTGATGAAGAAGGGGACTACGACCAAGTTGTTCAAGGAGGTCATTTGGTAACATTGCGGAATTTTGGGTTCCTCCTCGATAAATAACGGGTGAACCTCACCAAACTCGCCCGTCGCCCGGATCCGTTCGACCTGGTGGTCGATGGATTTGCGGGAGTTTTCGTTCTGCTCCGTTCCGTGGCCCGCAATGAAGAGGGCGGTGTCTTTGAGTTTCGGAGCGCGTGGGAAGGGATAGGAGCGGATGATGTCGCGGGCGCGAGCAATAATTGCATGGGTCATGCTGGGGTGGGTCCCAACTGGCGCTGTGTAGTAAATGGTTTGGGAACTGGTTTGCCCGGGAATTGCTTTGGTGAGGACCGGCGCGAACGAGGTTTGGTCCTGAGCTAGAAGGCCGAGTTCTGATGGGATTGCCTGCTGGGTGAAGTACCCTTCGCTGATAAAGAGCGGCACGATGAAAACGCGAGACGTAGTCGTCTTTTCAAGTGTTGGCTTTATGAACGGTTCCTGCTTCCAGAATGCTTCCATGACGGAGTGGAAGATTCCGCGCCGACGCAGTTCCGCGGCATGCTGGTAAACAGAAGCGGCGGATTGGGAGTTTTTGGTTGAACCGTGGCCAACAATGATGAGCGTGGCGTCGCGAAATGAATCGGTCACAATGGCGAATGGATAATGCAACGCCGATTCTGTGGCAAGAGAGGGATCGGGCGAAGGTGATTAAAGACGACGAGACAACGTTGGAAGAGCGAGGGATCTGTGGTCCCAAAAGAGGCTGTTTGCGCATCTTCTGCTTGCGGTTGGAGGGGCGGGTTTCTATGTTGGCGGTCATGAAGTTCGCCGCGTTTTTTGCCTCGAGTTTTTTGGGTTCGACGCTGTTTTTTATGCCGGTGGCGGTGCATGGGCAGGCGTTGCAGGTGGATATGGAGGAGTTCAAGCGGTTGGCTGGCGAGGTGGCGGATTTGAAGGAGGCGAACGCGGCGCAACTGCGGCGGGTGCGGGAGTTGCAAAACCAGGTTGATTCACTACGTGCGGCGTTGCGGGAGAGCAATGAGCGTTCGACGACGAGGCTGGCAGATTTTGCGACTCGTGAGGATTTGAAGAAGATTGTGGACTCAATCCGCGAAGTGGATGAGAAGCGGGAGAAGGACAACAAGTTGGTCCTGGACCAGATCAGCCAACTGGGTAAAACATTGGCGACACCGGTACCACCCATTACCGATACAGGGAAGAGACCCAAGAGGCGTACTGAAGAGAGCTCCAGGGAAACGAAAGAGTCCAATGATGATACCCCGGC
>JBQCGE010000467.1:0-3902 GCA_051955955.1 Verrucomicrobiota bacterium | reverse complement strand
CGGCTTTATCAGTCTGCCTTTGATAGAAGATGTGAAGGTCGCAGAGCTTACACTGGCTGAGATTCGCAAAATCCTGTCCGAGAAATACACCGGTATTTTGAAAACCCCGAAGGTCGCGGTTTCGCTTGAGAACCTGGCGAGCTTCAAAATTTTTGTAGGCGGTGAAGTTTCAAACCCGGGCGGTTTCGCATTGAGCGATGGGAACACCCTTCTGCGGGCGATTGCTATGGCGGGGGGAGCGAAACAAACGGCAGGGCTTGGTTCGGTGCTGGTTATCCGGGATCAGGGCACACCTCAGCCCGAATATCTCATGGTCGATTTAAAATCGGGCACGGAAGAACTGCTTGCTGGAAACGATCTTCAATTGCGACCCAAAGACATGGTTGTCGTTCCTAAATCCAAAATTGCCAAAGCAGATCAGGTGGTGGACCAATACTTGAATCAACTGATCCCGTTTCAAAAAAGCTTGAGCGCGACTTACGTTTTTGGGCGACCCACTTATTAATTTCCCCCTCCGATGAACTCCAGCGATACCATTACGATTCATACCCTCTGGGAAGATATCCTGACCGTCTTAAAGCGGCGCAAACGATTAGTTTGGATCACTGCGCTTGCCACCGCGCTGAGTGTATATGTTGGCTTGTTGTTCGTCAGCGACCAGTACGACGCTGATGCCAGCTTGCTGGTAACCATTGGACGTGAGAACTCTGAAGTGCCCCTGACTGTAGAACGCGGAACCGTGTTCACGGACGGAGTGAAAAAAGAGGAAGTCGTTTCCTACATCGCAATGCTGACCAGCCCTCCAGTCATTTCCGCGGCCATTGAGGAGGTTGGGATGGATCGCTTCAAACGCCAACCGGACAATCCTAAAAACATTATTGCGTGGGTGAAATCAAAAGCGAAGGCGGTGGTGCGCTCAGGCAAGGAGGCGATGAATGAACTGCTGATTCGAATCGCTTTGAGGCCGCGACTCAGCGAACAGGCGAAAGTCCGCATGCTCGTTGAAAAGAATTTGAAGGCCTACCGCGAAAAAGATTCGAGTGTCATCACACTTTCATTGCGGTTGACCGATCCGGTGTTGGCTAAAGATGTGTTGAAGGCGGTGATTAACCAATACTTGCAGCGGCATTCAAAGATTGTGCGTCATGGGGACACGCTTGTTCAAATGTTCGATGACCAGGCTCAGAGCTATGGCAAAAAGCTGGCGGTGCTCCGGGAAAATTCGGCGAATCTGAAACAAGAACTTGGAGTCAGCTCGGTCGCGGAACAAAAGGCACATCTATTGGAAATGGTGAAGTCAGCAAAGCTGGGAAAACAGGAGAACGAACGCGAATTGGCTCGACTCAATGCGGAACAGCAAGCAATCACAAAACGCCGTCCACAGCTCGAGGAACAATTGGTTGGCACAATCGTGGTGAGTCCGAGCGTATCACAAACGCGGGCCCGGGATTTACTTGCCGAATTAAATTTAAAGCGCGCGCAGGCCATCGCGAAATATGACGCAAAGGCCGAACCGCTTCTGCGGATCGAACAGGAGATTGCTGAAATCCAGGCGTTGACCAACGCGGTTGCCGCGGAAGATAACGGGCCAAAAACCTTGATGCGCAATCCAGTGCTATCGCAATTGGATCTACAACAGGAAGAAAACCAGGTGCGGATCGCCGCATTGCAAGCAGCCATTAAAGCGGCCGATTCCCAAGTGGAGCAACTCACACAGGATCTGCGCAAGATGGACAGCGCCGAAACCGAGTTGCAGAAGCTGCAGTTGGAAATCAACGTGGCCGAAGCGCGATATGTTGCAATTGCTTCGAAACGTGAGGAAGCGCGCACGCAACAAATCATGGACCAGCAACGCCTCGCGAATGTTTCCGTCTTGAGCGAACCGACCTACACGGAAAAACCGGCTGCGCCAAAGCGGTTGTTGATCATGGGGCTGGGGATTGTCGCCGGCATCATGGTTGGAATTGGCCTCGGGTTATTTCTTGAGTGGCAAAGTGACCTGATTTACGACTCGCGCGATCTGGAACGGATTGCGAGCGGGACATACCTGGGCACCTTTGACCAGGGGCACGAGCACAACGGAAATGGCAAAGCCCGACAGAGCCGATTGAGCGGAACGACTGTGCATTAAGCAAACGCTTTATTCAGGAGAGATAATTTGCGACGAGCAGTTCCAATCACACCCATTGCTGTAGGCGTTGCCGCTGGTGGTTTGTTTTTGGCCGGCGCTTTGCGGTCTCCGATTTTGGGATTGGGCTTGCTGATTGGGATGCTTTGTTGCGTGTTGGTGGTGAGCTATCCCGGCATTGGCATGGGGCTTCTCACTTTTCTGATCCCGCTCGAACGTTTGCAGCGTTTCACCAGCGACACTGCCACGTTCACGATCTCGGTTATGCGCATCCTGGCCATCATGTGCCTGGGCGCTTTGCTGATCCACCGGATTTTGCAGAAGCGAAGTTTTCGCCTTGATAAAACAATGTTTCTCTATGGCGGTTACGTGGGATTGCAGATGCTGGGAATGCTGCACACCACCGATCCGGAAGGGACGAAAAGAGCAATCGGAACGATCCTGGCGAACTGTTTGTTTTTCTTTCTATATTTTAATTATTTCGAGAAACGAGGGCAGATCAAATTGGCGATCATCATTTGGCTGGCGGCGAACCTGGTTGGAGCGGCTTACAGCACGTACGACTGGCATTTCGGTTCAGGCAGGGAAGGGGGAGTTAAATCGGAAGTCGATCCCGGTGAAGGAGCACAAAGCGCAGAGAATCGTTGGTCAACCGTTTGGCAGGACCAGGCAGAGTGGGACACGCTGGGAGGCAAAAGTGCGCGGCGTTCGATGGGACCGACCTCTCATGCAGCGGTGTATGGGATCAACCTCATCATGACCATTCCCTTTTTCTTCATGTTTTTGAAGCGCTCGCGCGGATTTTGGCCCAGAGCAGGAATTTACGCCTGCCTTGGTTTGGTCGCATATAATGTTCTGCTGACCAATACGCGTGCGGTGATGCTAATGGCGGCAGGAACAGTTGGGCTCTGCATGCTTTATGGGTTGTTCAAATTGAAGCCAGTCCATTTGGCGGTGATACTTGCCGCGGGAATCGCTGCTGTTCCATTGCTTACAAAAGATATTTTGAACCGGGTTTTGGACCCGAAGAATTACTCGAAAGAAAAATCGGCGGCGATGCGGGTGCGGTTTGGGTATTGGGTGGCTGGATTGCATGTCGTTTCCGAAAATCTCTGGCTCGGGGTGGGAGCCGGTAACTCAAAAGAAATTCCCAAATACACGAAGGATCTTGCTGCTGAGGAAACAACTGTTCACAATATTTTCATCCAGATTGCACTCGAATCCGGAATCGTAGGCTGGCTCTTTTTCTTTAGTTTTGTCGGTGCACTTTTTTACCAGGCACGGAAGGCCGCTGAGTGGTTGAAAGGGCGGACTGAGTGGGCTGAGGAACATGAAATCCTGGTCGCAATCCAGGTGGCGATGATCTCAGTGCTGATTTTCGGTTTGCAGGTGGATGTATTCGATTTTCCCCTAAAAGGCTGGTGGCTGCTGGCTACCATCACGCTGATCTACTTTGGATGGGCACGCAAGCTGCGGCGCGAGGCGCTTAAAGCAGAGGCGGAGCAAACCATTCCTCACGCAAATTTCTGTCCAGCATGAACAATTCGGACGCAACAAAACCATTACACGACGTGGCGGTAATCCTCGTTGGAATCAACGCGAGAGATTTCGTGAAGGGATGCATCGAGTCACTGCTCAAAGCGGAGTGGCGCGGGCAAACTTACGAAGCGATTTACATCGATAATGGCTCGACTGACGACACCTGCTCGATGCTGGCCAAAGAGTATCCGTGGGTCAAAGTGATCCAAAAAGGATACAACGCCGGGTATTGCAA
>JBQCGE010000466.1:0-5601 GCA_051955955.1 Verrucomicrobiota bacterium | reverse complement strand
CTTCGATAAATCCCGCCCGCATAAGCAGTCGCCAACATCAGGTCAGGATTCACTGGATCAAACGCGATTTTCCGGACACGAACCTTTTCGATCCCCTGTTTCGCGTAACGCCAGGTCAACCCGCCATTGGTTGATGTAATCACTCCGGAGGGATCAATGGGCGCGAAAAGCACTTGAGGCTGCGACTCGGTGTTATGAACACCGAGCATGAGAGGGTCAACCAACTCCGGGATAACTCCACCCGTTAATGCCGCACCGCTATCGAGACTTTTCAGCAGGCCATGGCCAAGCGTTCCGACGTATAGATTGGATCCCGTTCCCGGCTCAAGAAATGGAACATTGAGCCCGCTAAATTCTGAAGGAACCTGTTTCCAGGTTGCAGCCTGGTCTTCGGAGACGAATACACCATTATCGGCTGTCCCTGCATAAATTTTCCCGCTCTGCCGATCCTGCGTTAAACTCAAAACATTCGTGGAGATCAATCCGTTCGTACAGATTGTCCATGTCGAGCCCCCATCGCTGGAACGAACAACGCCATCACGTGTAACGATGCCATACAAAACCTCGCCAAACCGGTAATCCTCCAAAATCGTAAACGCCACCGGATGCGCTAGCAGGGGATTGAGGCCGCCCTGCCAGTCCAGGCCATCGGCGCTCGACCACACCCCAGTTCCCAGCGTAGCGGCAAAGATTCCATTCGTAGTTTCTGCAAACCCGCTAATGGATATGTTTGGTTGGACGTTGGAGGTTCCTACCCAGTCTGCGCCACCATTAATCGATTTATAAACACCATTGGTCGTCCCCGCGTACAAGACCTCGCCTGGATTAAATTGATCCTGGAAAATAATACCAATCTCTTGTCCCTGAAGTCCTGCCCCAACACTGCTCCAATTCGCGCCATAATCATCTGAGCGGAAGAAGTATCGTGCGGAAGCTGCATACAAGCGCCCAGCAATATTTCTGGATGCGAGCACTTGCAGAATCGAAGCGGTCGGTATGCCGTTTGTGATTGGAACCCAAATCTCGCCCGCATTGATTGAGCGATATAGCCCGGCTCCGCTGCCCGTTTCACTCAGTGTGCTGGCGTATAGGGTATCCGGTTGATTTGGATCAAGAGCAACTGAGGACACGTAAACACTTTGGAGGCCGTTCGTTTTTAATGCCCAGGTTTTGCCAAGATCCGTGCTGACGAATAACCCTGAACCAGCAGTCGCCGCATAGATATTTCCATTGTCCGGGACCACCGTAAGCGACATCACAAGCGCATTGCTCAATCCAGCGGTATCGATCCGTGTCCAATTTGTTCCATTATCCAGACTTTGGTAAATCCCATCCCGTTCCGGTGCTGCATAAAGAGTTCCCGAAGGAAGATCCAGACCGAGCGCGAAAATACTCAGTTTCGGCAAACCGTTGGTTGCAGGTTGCCAACTCTTCCCGGAATCGATGCTCCGATGAATCTTTCCGGCATAACTGCTCGCGAATACTGCTCCGGTTTTGGGATTGGCCACAATTTGCAAAATGTAAGGTTCTTTTTGCCCCAAAGTGCCCCAGTTTTGACCGCCATTAATTGATTTTAGAAATCCGTCCGAGGTGCTGGCATAGAAGGTTTCAGGGTCAAACGAACTGCTGCGAACCGCGAACACCTGATCGTAATTCGTCAGTCCCAGCAGTTCCCATTTTGTCCCTCCATCCCGCGAGATAAAAAGGCCGCTTCCATCCGTGGCGGCAAACACCTCATTTTTCAGGGGGTTAACCGTCAGGCTGGTTATCTTCGCATTGCCAAGTACTGTTTGCTCGGTAAGTTCCCAACTCTCGCCATTGTTCGTGCTGCGATAAACTCCCGCCTGCTCGGGACTGGCGTAAAGCACGCCATTGCTTGAGTTCATTGCCAGCGCGAAAATGCTCAACTCCGGGAGACCTTGATTTGCCGGAACCCACTCTTCACCGCCATCCGTGCTGCGAAAAATCTGGCCACCGATGCTTCCGACATAGATCGTATTTCGATCACGCGGGTCGACCAGCATTTGTAAAACGTAAGCAGCCCGTTGTCCGATTTGATTCCAGGTGTGGCCATCGTCCGTGCTCCGGGTAATCCCGGTGGAGGTCGCCGCCCATGCGACTCTCTTTTGCCGATCAAAGGCAAAACCATTTACTTGATCCCGGTTTGTGAGCCCTTGCGAATTCCACGAACCACCTTTGTTCGTGCTCAGGAAAACTCCATGGCTGTCACTCCCGGCCAGCACAAATCCATTCCAGGGTTCCAGCGCGAGGCTCAAAATCGGTGCGCCTTCGAGATTCGATTGATTCGTCGAAACCCAATTTCTGCCACCGTCGCTGCTCTTGTAAATTCCTTCACGTTCAACCGCGGCGTAAATCATTCCCGCATTCCAATCTGCAGCGATCGAGACGGTATTCGCGCCGGGCAATCCATTATTCGCCACAATCCAACTCTCTCCGCCATCTTCACTCTTAAAGAAATCTCCTGAGCCCCCCGCGATCAACATCTGCTGAGTATCCTGGGGATTATTCAATACATCAAAAATATATGCCGTTTGTTGCCCCCGATCGAACCACGTTTCGCCGTAATCGCGGCTGATCGCGATGCCGCTGGAGGTCGCCAGGTAAACATTCGCTGGGTTAACCGGGTCTATGGCGACGCCATACACCGCGCGATCCGCCAGGCCCATTGCGTTCCAATGTTGGCCGCTGTCCATCGATTTGAAGATGCCGTCCACAAGCGAACCTGCGTACATGTTCGCGGGATTCTTCGGATCTATTGCGATGCACTTGATGAAAATGGTCATTCCCTCGTTAGAGGCTTGCCATGTTTCACCGCGATCAACGCTGCGCATGATTCCACCTTTCAAAGTTCCGGCAAGGAGCACGTTTGTGCCACTCCTGCCTGGCAATATTGCAAGTCCGTTTCCCTCTCCGGGTGACGCAATTAGAGACCATTTGGCGCCTGCATTCGTGCTGGTGAAAATCCCTCCATCCGCCATCGAAGCGTAAAGTGTTTCACGATCATTCGGATCAATTTCCAACCGCAACACCGCGCCTCCGGCAAGACCCGGGCCGGATTCCGTCCAACTTTCCGCGCTATTCGTGGAAATGTATACTTTGCCAAGAGTTCCCGCATAAACCGTTGTGCTGTTTGTCGGGTCAATTGCCAGCGAATAAACAATCGGCACTTTCAGACCGGTATTCGCTTGTTCAAAACTAATCGCGTTATTGGTCGACCGGTAAATTCCGCCAAGACTCGTTCCGGCATAAACGGTCCATGGCCTGACTGGATCAGCCGCAACGGACAAAACAGTCTCTTTTATTTCCTGTTCCAGGAAGAAATTCGCGCCATCATCTGTAGAAACATAAAGCTGCCCCCCCGCGACCAAATATAAATTGAAGAATGGAGCAATGGAGATCGCCTGCACCGAGTCTCCGGTGGGTGAGCGCCAACTGATTTGCGCAGTATCAGCATTGTCGAAGCTTCGGTAAAAACTGCCTTCCGAGGTGCCGTAAAATACCACTCCTTCGCGCAAAGGATGGGCAGCGACGGCACTCACCGCGTGCGGCGTGCGCGTGGTGCGGTCCGGAAACCAACTCACGCCGTTATTCGTGCTGATATAAAGGCCGTCCGTCGTTCCGGCGAAAATCGTTTTTCTGCCGGTGCCGGACTGGCTCAATGCGTGTATCACGCGCGGCAGTAACCCATCCGAACTGCGGCTCCATTGAGTTCCATAATTTTCCCCTTTCCATACCCCATCACGTTCAATCGCGGCGAAAAGCCGATTCGAACTCGCCGGTGTAACCGCGAATACTCCACCCGAAAATCGACCACCGGTGATCCAGGGCAAGATCGAGTTGCTGCGAAACGCTTCCGAACTGAACTCGACCCCATAGTCGGTGCCTGCATAAAGAACCGTTTGGCCAGACGCATTTAACGTGGTGAGCGAACCTACAAATCGGTTTTGGATTCCGTTATCGGCGCGAATGAATGTCTGTCCCATGTTATAAGTCACGAGCAAACTATCGAATAAAGCCGCGGTGAAATACGAACCTGGATAATTCCCGGGAAAAATAATTCGCGCCGGGAAAGTTCCCCATTGAATCCAGTTGGTTGAGCTTTCGCCGATGAGTTTGAATAACCCGAAATCCGTCGCTGCCAGGAGTAAGTTACTGCTGACAGGGAGCACTTGATTTACATTTGTTCCTGCAAGGTTCCACGTGATGCTTTCCCATCGGTTGTTTCCTGGATTCAGACGGTAAATGCCTTGATTAGAGGCTGCGTAGATCTGTTCGGTCTCCTGATTTTCGCTTAACCGGTTCACCACCGCTTTCCCCATCCCATCCGAATAGGCCTTCCACGTGATTCCACTGTCGACGCTACGATAAATGCCCAAACCACTCGTGCCGGCCAGCACTTCGCCGCTCTGTTTTGTATATAAAAGGGTTCGCGCTGGAAAATTTGTTACCCCGCCGTTCGACAGATTCCAACTCACCCCTCCATCATTACTCCTGTATACACCTTCAAATGCTGTGGCGAGAATGTTCGAGGAGTTCGCCGGATCGAATGCGATTGATTCTATCGAAGCATTCCCAATTCCGTTTGTGATTTGTGACCATGTTTCACCCGAATCCAAACTTTGGTAAATACCGGAATCAAGAATACCAGCGAACAGCTTCCCTGGGGTATTTGCATCCGCGGCCAACGCAAACACCACCTTCGTTGAGAACGGCGACGGAACATGATCCCACGAAGTGCCCGCATTTTCCGATTTGTACAAGCCACCGAAATACGTCCCAGCGAACCAGCGGTTGGTCGCGAAGGGATCCCGAATGAGCGAAAAAATTGTGCCGGCATTTGGTCCTATTGGAGCCCAACTGCTCTCTCCAAGTGCATGGGAGGGGATCAGGAGAAATGCTGTAAAAGCTACAACGAGCCGAATCGAACGGAAAAACATGAAAAGCTTGCCTAAGGAATCACGCTTGCGGGTGCAACGACGCGATAAAAACGCTCCGGCAACTGCTTTGCCGAAGGATCAATAAATTCGAACACCTGCAACCCGTTCGTTGATTGAACATTAGTCCAGGTCAACCATTCAGGATCGCTCAACTTGGTTTTATATTGAAGCGATAAGGCTAACTCAGACGAGGCCTGGAAATTCAGGGCCGCTGATCTTTCGCTATTGATGTTGAGCGATAATCCTTTCATGACGACAGACGCAGTCGAAACTTCACTGGTAACCGTTCCGTTCGTGGTCTGCAGAGTGAAGAAATACAAACCTGCATTGGTCCCTTGGATGTTGGTGATTGCAAGGGCGTTGTTTGTCGCTCCTAAAATCGAATTGGTCGCACCGTTCTGAATGAGCGAACATTGAAGTGATCCGTTCCCTAGTCCGGGCCCAACTGCTGTTAAGGTGTAATTCGTTCCTTCCAAGGCAACCAACTCAGCAGGTTCAATCTTAAAAGCGTTGGTGGGAATCGTTTGGAGCGTGATGGGCTCGCCATTCGATTGAAGTTTTGCGCGGAGGGTTTTTGCGCGTGAGTCGTAATACCAACCTTGGCTCGCGCTGTTCAGAGCGGGTTCGTCACTGACGCTCGTGA
>JBQCGE010000465.1:0-3106 GCA_051955955.1 Verrucomicrobiota bacterium | reverse complement strand
GAAGGGCGAAGCGAACCGCAATCGCGAGGACGAGCGCGGTAATTTTCCAGCCGAAATTATTGAGAATCCAATCGCGCATCTGTTACTTCGTGTTCGGTTCGGAAAGAGCCGCGGAAAGACCTGCGGCCTGAGCTCTGCGGGCTTTGAGCCGCTTGCGAATCCATTCGCGGGCGGAGCGCTTGGGACGGCGAATAAAGACAGAGGTCAGGAATGCGCGGAGCTCCTCGGCGGTTACGCCGCGCACGAGGTGGCCCTTGTAGGCATAGGAAATTGCGCCGGTCTCCTCGGAAACAACGACGACAACCGCGTCCGTTTCCTCCGTGAGGCCGATCGCCGCGCGATGGCGTGTGCCGAGCGATTTATTGAGGTCCTGCCGTTGGGTCAGCGGGAAAATGCAGGCGGCGAAAGCGATCCGGTCGCCCGTGATGATAACCCCACCATCGTGAATGGCGTTATTGGGGAAGAAAATTGTTTCCAGCATTTCAGGGGTCGCCTCGCAATCGACCACAATGCCGGACTCGACAACATCCTGGAGTTGGATGGTTTGCTGGATGGCGATGAGGGAACCGATCCGGACTTCGGACATCCGCTCGGCGGCCTGGATGATGACCTCGATATTTTCGCGCTGTTCGTGGGCGGTGTTGAAAAGCGGGAGATTGCCGAGCTCGGCGAGCATGCGGCGGAGTTCCGGCTGGAAAATAACCAGCGCGGCGAAAGCGGATGCGGCGAAGAATGTCTGGAGGAGCACCGCAAGGACCTTGAGCTTGAGCCAGTCACTCAGGAAAGAGAGCCCGAGCATGACGAAGAAGCCAATGACCACCGGCCAGCCGCGCGTGCCGCGAACGAAAATGAGGATATAATAGATCGCAACTGCCAGTATCGTGATCTCGACTACCGGCCGCCACCAAAGCTCCAAGTATTGCAACCAAATCATGCCTGTTTATGCCGCTGAATCTCCTCGATCATTCGCAGCAATTGGACTGTTTCCGCGACGTCATGCGCGCGGATGAATTGCGCCCCGTTCAAGGCAGCCCAGGCCGCACAGGCAAGAGAACCGGGCAGTCGGGCGGTGACCTCGCCACCGAGCAATCTGCCAATGACAGACTTCCGAGAAGCCCCCACGAGCACGGGCCGCTGATGCATTGTAAAATGGTTCAGGTTGGCCAGCAATTGCAAATTATGGGAAGCGTTCTTTCCGAAGCCAATCCCGGGGTCGAAAATCACTTGCTCAGGAGCGACACCTGCCTGGGTCAAATGATTGAGGCGCTCGCTGAAAAAGTCGTTAACCTCGCGCACGACATTCTCGTAATGGGGGTTTTTCGCCATGGTTTGCGGGGTGCCCTGCATGTGCATGAGGATGTAACCCGCTCCGGTGGAGGCGATGAGTTCGGCCATTTCGGGACCTTGATGCGCGGCGGCGTTGTCATTGACGATGATGGCGCCGGCTTCGAGAGCGCGCCGCGCAACGGCGGTTTTTTGGGTGTCGATGCAGATAGGGATATTGGCGGAACGGAGCGATTCAATGACCGGGATGACGCGCTGGAGTTCAATCGCTTCGGGAACAGGGTCCGCTCCCGGTCGGGTCGATTCTCCACCGATATCGATAATTTTAGCCCCGTGGTCCCGCATTTCGAGGGCGTGGTCCACGGCTTGTTTTGGATCCAGGAATTGGCCGCCATCAGAAAAAGAATCCGGGGTGACATTGAGAATTCCCATGACGATGGTGGGTTGCGGGAATTCGACGCTCCATTCGACTGACCAGTTGCAGGCGCGGAAGATCATGCAAGGGTGGGTTGCGGGGGCAAGGTGCGACCGATCATTTTTGCGGTGGCTTCAACGAGGCGTTTGGCAATGGCAGCCACCACGCCATCCGGCACACCCATGCCAGGATGGGCCGATTGGCTGAGCATGTGGCATTGGTCGTTCACGTAATCGATCAGGACGAATTCGCCCTGGGCGGTTTGGGCAATTTCGCTGGAGAAAAAGTTCATGCGAGTGATTTCGGCGATTTTCCGGACGATCCTTTCGAGTGGCGAGAGGGAATATTGCTCGAGTTCGGCAGCGGTGGTCACGGAATACTTATCGGTAAAGCAATTCCACCAACAAATCCAGACATCGCCAAAAACATAAAAGACGCGCCAGTAAGCCGGATTTTGGCCGAGAAGTTTAGGAACGATTTTATTTTGAAGCAGGTAAGCCGGATTGGGCCATGCGGAAAGAGAGCGAGCAAGGTCGCGTTCATCCCGGGCATCGAGCACAACCCCTTTGCGGCCATAGCCATGGCTGGGTTTGATGACGAACGGGGAGCCGAGCCTGGATTTTTGCTCCTCGGAAATGGCAAGCGTCGCGGCGCTGGATTGTGGGACAATGACGGTGTAAGGGAGCTGGAACCCGTGTTGCAGCAAGGTTTGGTGCATGCGGGATTTATCGAATGCGGCCTGTGCGATATCGGGCGGATCGATGACCTGGGTGGATTGGTGATGAGCGAGAAGGACGAGGCGGTGATAGATATCATCCGGCAGGTGATGCTCGCTGTGCATATTCAGGAGCACGCGGGCCCAGATTTCGTGACGGGCGTAGAGGTCGTAAAAACGGGCGACCCATAGCGGCTCAATCAGGAAGAAATTTAGGCCCCATTCCGCGCAATGACGTTGGACCCGATGAATGAAGAAATCATCGGAATCCAATTTGTGGGTCATGACTAGATCATAGACGCGGGTCACTCTGGGCTCTCAAATAATTTGCGGTGCGGACGGAAAGTTGGAGCGAGGGCGGTCATGCTAGTAGGTCGCATTGGGAGCGGCCTTGGGAGAGCGTTGAATGAGCTCGATTTCGTAACCCTCGGGAGCGTCAATGAATGCGATTCCGCCACCATCTGCTTTCATGTGGGGGCCATCGGAGTAGGCCATGCCGTTCGCGCGGAGATGCTTTTCGAATTCAGCGAGACTATCGACCTGGAAAGCAAGATGCGTGAGATCAGGTTGAACCTGGACCGGGCCGCTGGATGGGAAATGGCAAATCTCGATTTCCTCATCGCTTTCCGGAGCTTTGAAGAACACGAGCTCGGAGCCGCGCGGCGATTTATGGCGGCGCGTTTCGGTCAGGC
>JBQCGE010000464.1:0-4379 GCA_051955955.1 Verrucomicrobiota bacterium | reverse complement strand
CGTTTGTTTTGCTCCTCCCGCCATCGCAATCGCGCGCATAAGGGTAATCCCATCGCTCAATGCAAAAACGCCCGGATTTGAAACTTCACCGCCTACAAAGATTTTGAAGCTGGCCAGATTCTCAAGTGATACTGCAACCTTCGGAGTTTTTAAAATACCGGCGTATTTCTCGGAGAGGATTTTGCGAATTTCACCCAGCGTAAGGTCTGCCACCTTCACATCTTCTATCAAAGGCAGACTGATAAAGCCGTCCGGGCGCACCAAAACGCCCCGATTCAACTCCTCATTATAATAGAACTCTACCAGCAAACCATCCCCAGGAGCAGCGCGGTAAACGTTTTCACTCTTGCTCGCCATGGCGTCGCGCGCATTTGCCCGTGCCATTTGCTGCCTCAATTGCAATTCTTTCGAGGCACATCCCGAAAGCACAAACAGGGAAAGCAATAATGGGATTAGTTTCTTCATTTAAATTTCCAGGAAAGGACTAACAAGAACCATGGTGAAGAGAAAATCAGGTCAAAACCACGCCAAAAAATTCGGTCTTTAGCTCACGGCAGAGCGCCTGCATCGCTTCCAAATCGCCACCCGTTCCCGCGCCTCGTTCCAGGGCAAGCACCACTCCGTCAGCCCGGGAGACCAGCGAAGCCCTTTCTTCGAATTCAGAAATGGAAGGGCATGAAAGGACAATCCATGGATATTGAACCGATGCCTTTTCTAAAAATTCGCGAAACGCGTTCGAGGCAATCAGTTCGGGGTTAAGCGATGGTTCCGCCCCATAACGTAACACAGCCACTCCATTCACATTCACGATCGCTTCCGTGAAAGTAATTTCGCCAGCAAGCACCTCGAGCAATCCAGCCTTCCTTCCGGCGGCGCTTCGATCGTTTTTCGGCGCAAACTCAATCCATAAGGTTGGCCTTGAGCTGATCACCTGGAACGCGAGCGCCAGATGCTGGCTCAATTCGCTCTCCCGCCCCACGCTCCCAACCAGCACCGATCCACCTTCGTGAGGCAAACGAATCAACAACTTTTCCGCAACCGCCACCGCTTGGTCATTCATCGCGAGATTGGAGCTTCTGTCCACAGGGGAAGAGGATTCCGTTTTTGTTTCACTCGCGGCTATGCTTGAGACCATTGGCGCTCCAAATTCTTTTGCCGCATCTAAACTTTTCATTGTGAGTTCCGGATGTAATCCAGGTTAGCCACTTCAACCGTCCGACTGCCGCTTACTTTGCCATCGACGGCGGTGGCATCCACCAGCATCAGTCGAACAATTCGCGCAGGCTGCAATTTACCCTTGTATCCTTTGCTTGCATCCGCCGAAAACTGATTCCAGGGAATTTGCTTTCGTGTCCATTTCTGGCCAGGATCAATTACTGTATAAAACGCGCCCCCATCAGCCTGTTCAACCTGCAGCATCATCCGTCCTTCCCGGTCGCTTTTAATTTCAAAATCCAACCCCAACGCTCCTGCGCCACTGCCACTGGGCACATCTTTAACGCTCCAGGCAAATTCCTTCGGGCGATAGCTGAATTTCCATTTCATGACCTTAGCTTTGCCGTCAACACTCTCCAGCGTTACCTTGTCGCTTGCGGGCGCTTTGAAGAGATCACCGGAATCCTGAAAGCCGATTGCCGAGCTGGAACCGGTTGTTTGCATTTTGTCCGACTCGGGTTCGGCCTGCTTTGCCGTGCTGTTCACCTTCCTGCCGAGCCATGCTTCCTGGTAAGCTTTCCAGGAAGGTTTTTCGTTCAGGTGTTCATCAAAGAAACCGGTGTAGGCCCACATGCCGGCGCTTCCATCACCAACCGGCATAGAGCGGAGCAACGGCACATAATCAACAGTTAAAAAGAATACGGTAAATAAATAATGATCCCGCTTCGCGATTGCCGCCAATTCCTTCACGTATTGGGTTTGCCGGTCTGAATCTCCTTCCAGTTTGATCTTATATTTCGGCAAATCGACCTGGCGGGTGGAATAGGCGGTTTCACAAATCGCGATCGGCTTCCTGATGTTCGTTTCCAGCCAGTTTAAGGGTTCTCGCCACTGGTCCGGCGGTGCCGGCAACTTTACCCCCCCAATTGCTTTGTAAAACTCCGTCATGAAAGGGTAGAAACTGATTCCGCAATAATCGCTCCCTCCAATCACCTTTGCAGCACGGTCTTTAATCCCGCTCTGCATCAACAGTGGAAGGCTGAAGGAAATCCCAATTTTTACATTCGGATATTTCGCCCGAACCTGCGCCGCCGTTTCCAAATAGAGTTCTTCAAAAGCTCCCCACTTGGCCGGTTTCTTCAATGCCATGTCACCCGCCTCGACACCCAGGTTCAAAAACTCAGGATGGAAATAGTCCATCGCCCGAATCACATAACGTGAATACGCGTCCTTTAATTCTTTCCGCGCACTCTTTTCATCTTTTGCCCAGCTTGGCGTCTTTTCGCCAGCAGCGGATGGTGCCCAACTGGTCCTGTCTTCAGCAAGTGGTGCTATGGCAAGGTAAACAGCTTTTCGGCCAATTGCTTTTTTGTGGCGTTCCCATTGTTCGTTAACTTCCTTTGGAAACGGTTTGCCATCGTATGCGGACTGCCACGGAACACCGTTATCCAATTGCACGGTGTAAAGTGTTGCATTGTTTGCAATGATTTGGCTTACTTTCTCCACCGCCTCGGCAGTTTTGTCATATGGAAAAGGACTAATGCTGACTTTTTGGGAAACGTTTTCAGTCGTTTCAACCTGGGTTGGAGCTTTGCTGCTGTTTTCGTTCCGCAACACGGGAGCATCCGCACCACCAGACATGCAACCAGTTAACGACAACGTTAAAAGCACTACAATTTTCTTAATCATTTCTGTTTGGGGGAGCATACTCGGCAATCCGTGAAGACTCCAAGGCAGGCTTCGCCCCCGTCACTTCACCCCGAAGTATTCTCGCGGCGAGCTTGTTCCCTTGGCTTTTGAAGTGTCCTACCTGAATTCCCAATTTACTGGCCGACTCCACAACCAGCAGCAATCCCTGGACACTCCCTTTTGATACCGCCAGATTATCACAAAAGGACCTACGGTCCAGAGTAATTACTTATCTACCGCCGACTCTAAATGGGTGGAAAACTCCGGGGAAATCGGACATTTTTGACGGGGTGTAACTTTCGGACAGGAAGGGAATGGACCAAAAGTTCTATTAGGTCCGGGCGGATCCAATAGGTAAACAATTCTGCTTCCGTTCAGAGGCCAAAAGCCTCTATTGAAGAACCTGGATGCGGTAGAAATATTGGGATTGGCCACTAGGCAGGGCATCCAACACCTGCATGGAGCTACCTATTGCCTCGAAATTTTCAATCGATTCCCAGCCCACTCCGGCAAGGGTGTTCCGGCGCTGCAAGGAATAGCTTTTGCCAGGAACGAGATTGACGACCGAGAAAACCAGGTGCCCATCCCGGATGGTGATTCCAGAAAGGGCCGGGGGCTCAACTTTGGCGTTTGCATCCACTGCCAAAATGATCGCATCCATTCCTTGCAGTTTCACTTCACTGACCGGTTCGCCGTCATTATATCGCGCGGCGGATTTAAGTTGAATGGCATCTGCCACAAACCCGCCAGCGTCGCTGCTCACCCGGACGTAACAATCGTTCGTCGAGTTCAATCGCACAGGCGGCAGATCATGCCACTGGTCACCATCCACGCGCTGGTTAAAATTCGTCCGCACGATGACAACTCCGCCGGAAAGAATTTCGTAGAGAACATTGGTGCTCCAGGTGCCAGCATCAGGCGCAGCTGGCCACCAAGCGGAGAGGACATATTCATCGTCATCTTCAATCGGCAATTTCCAGGAAGCGGTCGCACTGCCACCAGAGCTTTCGTGCAGCGAGCCTTCCCAGGCATGGTAATAAGGGCCAGCCGCCTTCCACAAGCCGCTGTCATACTGCTGTAAACTCCATGCGCCGGTTGTCGAAAATCCGGCGTGCTGGTCATCCAAAATCAATTGGTGCTTTGGCGCCTGGCTTCCCTTCAATCGCTTATAGCCCGAACCTACCGCAACGCTTACCGGGTCTTTCGAAGCATTTAATAACACGGTGCCGTTGCTGAAATCCCGCCGCAATACAGTGGGAGGATGTTTCCGAATCTCTATGTCATCAAACCAAATAGTGCCGGTCTCTTCACCAAGCAGAAATTGAAGTTTGAAGTCGCTTACAGTCGCATTCGCCTGGAAGGTAATCGTCTTTTGCTCCCAATTAGTGCTCGATTGTATCCGCCCACCTAGGCCGTAGTAAGTCCAATCCGGTGTTCCTTTCTGGCCATTGACCGTGAATGCCCGGGGAGCATCCGATTTCACCCAGAGAGTAAGGTCATACTCCACACCTTGTTCAACCGATCGGTTCGCCTGT
>JBQCGE010000463.1:0-6189 GCA_051955955.1 Verrucomicrobiota bacterium | reverse complement strand
AAGCCATTTCATTTTCCAAGGCCTCCCGGGCTACCTTTAGGGAAGTGGCGGCGATTGGCGTCACGATAGGGGTGATCTCCAGATCCGCTTCGGTGATCACAGCCTTTTCAGCCATGATGATGGCTCGACGAACCCGGTTTTCCAATTCGCGAACATTTCCTGGCCAATTGTAATTTTGGATCGCCTTAAGGGCGTTACTTGAGAAACGGAGCTTTTCCTTTCCGGATTCCGCGGAGAAGCGCTTCAAAAAAGCCTGGGCCAGCAGCGCGGCATCACCGGACCGTTCGCGAAGCGGCGGCAGGCGAAGAATCACGACCGCGATTCGATAGAACAAATCTTCGCGAAATTTTCCTTCCATCGTCGCCTTCTTCAAATCGACGTTCGTGGCGGTGATTACGCGGCAATCAATTGGAATATCTTTGCGCCCGCCAATTCTCTGGATGACTCGCTCCTGAAGAAAGCGCAACATTTTGACCTGCAAAGGCTGGGGAAGTTCTCCAACCTCATCGAGAAAGAGTGTTCCTTCCTGTGCGGTTTCGAATTTACCCAATCTTTGGGCGTGAGCACCGGTAAATGCCCCTTTCTCATGACCGAACAATTCACTTTCGAGCAGGGATTCCGGGATAGCACCGCAGTTGATAGCCACAAATGGCCCATTTTTCCGGGTGCTCAAGTTATGGATAGCTTGGGCAGCGCGTTCCTTGCCGGTGCCGCTTTCGCCCAAAATCAAAACAGGCGCTTCGGTGTTCGCAACCTTTCGGATCGAATTAAACACCTCCTGCATTTGACGGCTGGTGCCGAGCATCCCCTGGAAAGTCGAAGTGGAGAGCAGTTGTTTTTCCAATTCCTCCTTATCCTTTTCGAGTTGCGCGAGGTAATAGGCTCGCTTTAAAAGAACCTTGATCTCCTCCATTTGGACCGGCTTTGCCAAAAAGTCATAAGCACCTTCAGAGATGGCTTTAAGAGCATTGGATCTATCCGATTGTCCACTGGCAATGATCACCTTCGTATGGGGAGCAGTGCGCAGCATTTCGGATAATGTTGCCAATCCTTCCGTAATTTCGCCTGGGGCAGGGGGAAGCCCGAGATCAAGGATCACCACTTCGGGGTGAGAGGCAGCGAATACGCTCAATGCGCTCGGGCGATCTTCCGCCAGTTGAACCTCATAGTCGTCCAACAAGGCCCATTTCATCTGTGATCGAATATCCTCATCGTCGTCCACAATGAGGAGCGGTTTTTTAGCATCCATGGTCAAATTTTACGGGAGCTTGGTTTTTCTCTGTTTATTTTTTCGGTAAAAAGACTTTAAAAGTTGTGCCGCGCCCAGGCTGGCTTTCAACATCAATCCTGCCCTGATGCGCTTCGACGATGGTCTTCGTTTGGAACATTCCAATACCGATGCCACCTTTCTTGGTCGTCTTAAAAGGCCTAAAGAGCGAATGCGCAACAAATTCGGGGCTCATCCCACAGCCATTATCGCTTACGGAGGTTACAACCCAACCATTCTGTTGAGAAGTGGAGATATTGATTTGTCCACTTTCCTTCAACGCTTCGCGCGCGTTTAGCAGCAAATTCGTAAATACCTTTTGAAGCTGCTCCTGGTCTGCTCGAATCGATTCAATCGAGCCAAACTCCGTTTGAACAGGCACCTGCCCAGCCAGACAAGGTATGGTCGATTGGAGGAGGTCATTCAGGTTAACCTCTTTCGGGTTCAATTCAATTTGCTGCCGAAACAAGGTTAAGCGCGAAATCAATTCCTGGATATGTGAAACGCTTTTTGAAATCGCTTTCAGGGCATCTTTGCGGAACTCGGGATTATCAAAATGCTTCGGAAGATTCTGGAGCGTGAGATTAAGAGTTGAAGCGGTGTTCTTCAGATCATGGATGAAGAATGCAGCAATGGTTTGGAAGGCCTCCATTTCCTTCGCTTGCACCAAACTCCGGGAGAGTTGGAAATTCAGGAGAATGGAGGCGATGTGATCCGCCACACACTTTAGCAGATCATATTCCTGGTGAGTTAGCGGGATGTAATTTACACGATCTCCCAGTGTGATAAATCCGAGCATGTTTTCACCCGCGGCAAGCGGCACGCAAACCCGATTCCCCGCCTTTTGGAAATGATCGGGGAAACAGGCCTTTAATAACGCGCCGGTTTGCTCATCGAGAGTATCGATGTCAAACGGCGCATTTTTTTCCTTTAAAGCGGCGATTAGCTTCGAAGTGGATGCGGAATTTGCATCAAAGAAAAAACCTGAATCCGCAGGGAGCCCGGTCGATGCAGCGAGACGAAAAGCGCCGGTTTCGGAGTCAAGCAGCCAGACCGAAGTGGAAAGAACGCGCAGATTTTCTGAAAGCCAATTTACAATGATCCGGCAGAGCGCATCCGGGGAAACAACCGAAGCGGTTTTCTCAGTCAAGCCGAGCCAGATAGCCAGATAATCATAAATAGGCCGATTGAAATGGCGGCTGACAAACCGCTTGAGCAGGTCTCGAGAACGTTCTGCGAGGAGGAAAATCGCCACCGCTGCGAGCGAGACGATGATCAGGAACGTGCGGATAGCGAGAGAATTGGGGCCTTCCCAATAACTGAGAACTTTTGAAAAAATCCCGAGGAAAAATAAATAACAACCGATCAGGATGGTGGTGATCGATACATGCAGGACTTTCTCTGAAGGATAAACTTCAACTCGAAAAATGGCCTTTCTGGAAAACGCAGTGACAAAGAAGATGCAGGCGAGAAAGAGGGCTGCGGTATTGATCGTGTCAAAGGAGGCATTACTGTGATGGGATAGAACGATCTGGCTGGAGGTATAGATCCTGGCGGTAAAGATTGTTGCGACCCCCAGCACCACGTACTTGATTTGCCAGCGATGCGTCCCGGTAGCAGCGCGAAATGTTTTTTCCAGATTGATCAGGAGCAGCGCTGAGCAGATCAGAAGCGCAAGGAATAGAACAAAGCCGGACCAGCCGATTTCGAAATCCGACGCAGGCCATTGGAATGCTTTCGAGATGACCAGCGAATCCTGGGCCAAATAAATCAGGAGCAATGGCACCAGGAATGCGAGCGCCACTGTGGAGAGTTGAGAAATTGAGCGCTGCTGGTTCGGAGGGCGAGAATAATGATAGCTGAAGAGCAGCCAAACGCCTGGTATCAGCGCGCGAGGAAGGAAGCTCCAGATTTGAAGAGAAGGGCCGTTCTGGAGCGGCGTGGACCTGCCCATGAAACCGGAGATTAAGGTTTCAACGGCAAGTAGGAGGAGACCGATTGTGAAGGTTAAATGACCGGGGGTCCCGCGCTCACGAACCGCGGCCACCAATGCCAGAATAGTAAGAAATCCGGCGACAAGGATCGAACTGATGAATGGAATATCCAAGGTTTTGAATGCTGGATTGCATGCGGGCTGGAGCGGTTACTTGAGTTCGGCAATCGCTTTTTCAGCTTCCGGGGCCATGAGGGATTTGCGATCCAGGGATAGGGCGCGGTTTAGGGAAGAGCGCGCCTGTTTATCATTAAGTTTATATTGAGCCATGCCGAGGTAATAAAGCAGATCCGAATCTTCCTTATCGAGGCGATTTAAGCTATCACGCAATAGGCGCGCCGCTTCCTTAAACTCACCTTTTCGATAAGCGACTTTGCCCAGGGCCTTTAACAAAGCCGGATCGGCAGGTGTGGCGGAGCGTGCTTTACTTGCCACTTCCTGGGCGCGAATATCGTTTGGTAATTGATCGGAATAAATTACCGCCAATTGTTTTAAGGCTGGAACAAAGCCCGGCGAAAATCTTAAAACCTGTTCGTATGATTCAGCCGCAGCTTTGAAATTATTCTGCGTTTCGAGTTGTAAGCCGGAGGCAAATAATACAAGAGGGGAGTTTGGATCAGCTTGTGAGAGTGCCTTTATTCCTTCCGCGCTTGCGTTGGAAGCGCCTGGTTGGAGATATGCATCGACCAACTGGAGCGTTGGTTTGACCAAGCTCGATTCCGGAAATGCGGTTTTCGAATTGCTTGCTGCTGTCAATTTATCATGCGCAAGATTCACCTGGCCTGCGCCGAATGCAGCCAGGCCTGTATAGTAGGAGAGCCGCGCATTGGCGGGGTCCATCGTTAAAGCCTCTTGCAGGAGTGGCAACGACCAGGTTGGATCACCGGCGAGAAATGCAACGCGTCCGATTTGAGCAAACAGCTTAGGATCCGATGTCAATGAACGAGCCTGTTTTGCGAGTTCGAGCGCCTTCTCGCGATCCTTAAGGTGATCCATGGTAAACTCAGCTGCTTCAGCAACGGGCAAGGCTGATTTAGGGCTTAATTTGATTGCTGATTGATATTCCGAAGCCGCTTTCTCGTTTTCATTTTGGCTCGAGTAAATCCGGGCGAGCTTCAGATGGGCAATGGCATCGTTCGGAGCATCGGAAATTCTTTTCGTGAGGCGTTGAACCGCTTCGCTCCCGGTGGATTTGGGATCCAGGGCAAGTATGGAAAGCGTGTTCTTCACATCACTTCTTCCTTTGAATTCGTTGGTGGATTGCAAGGAAGCTTCGAGTGCCTTTCGCGCCTGCGGCTCATTACCGGACATGTAATAAGCCATTCCAAGATGATACTGAATTTCGGGATTATTCTTGAGGACATTTAATGCCTCTTCAAACAGTGGCTGTGCACGGGAATAATCCCCTTGCTTATATAAAATCCAACCGAGTGTGTCGGAGGCGGAAGCGCGAACTTCAGGTCCGAGTCCGGAGAGGTCACGGCACTTGCGGGCCAAATCAGCCGCGCGATTCAAATCGCCGCCATGTTCGCTCATAATCCCTGCGAGATTATTGAGCGCGGCGGCAAAGTTTGGGTTGGCTGCAATAATCTTTTCGTAGGTTGCCTCGGCTTTTTTGATGTCTCCGCTGGTTTCGCTGAGGGTCCCAACCATGAACAGAGACGCAAGGTCATTCGGATTAATTTCCGTTATTTTTTCGTAGTGTTTCAGTGCATCGGCAGGCTGGGAAGTAGCGGTGTAAATCTGCGCGAGCAACTGATGCGCGATCAAGTATTTGGGTTCGATTTCAACGGCTTTCTTAAGTTCAGCAATAGCTTCAGGAACTTTGTTTTGAGCGGCAAAAACTCTTCCTTGAAGGTAATGTGGAACAGGACTCTTAGGGAATTCCTTCATGTAAGGCTCAATACGCTTGAGCGCGTCCGCTGGCTTTTTTGCAATCAAATCGAGTTCAACCAACTCATCGATTACCATCGCTGCATTTGGGGAACGTTCGATTGCTTTATCAAACGAGGCGCGTGCCTGATCGAACTTGCCTTGTTCCTTGTAAATCAGCCCAGAGTAATAAAAGGGAAGGGGATCTTCTTTAAACCGCGCAGCCATGCTGGCATAGACCGCAAGTGCCTGGTCTGGGGATTTCCTTCCGCGATACGCCGTGGCGAGCAAACTGGATAGCCGCGGATCGTTGGGATGAGCCGCCGAAGCCTGGACCAGCACAGGAATGGCGGTGGCAAAATCGAGGTTTTCGATCTGCAACTGTGATTTGAGCAGAACTGCATCAACGTAATTGGTATTGAGGACAATGGCGCGGTCCAGAGCCGCAAGCGCTTTGGCCCTGTCTTTCAATCCCAGTTGAGCGACGGCTGTTTGGTAGTGGACTAAGGGAACGTTTTCGAACCAGCCTGGGCGGGCGAGCAGGGTTAAATCTTCGAGCGCTTTGGCCGGTTGGTTTTTGATCATGCTCAGTTTCGAGCGGTTCAGTAATCCATTAAAATTGTTAGGTTCGATTGCCAGGATCTTCTGAATATAACCGGAGGCCTCGTCATAGTTTTTCTCCCCCATGGTGATATCGACCAGTGTGGATAAGGCGGGAGTGTAGTCAGGCACTTTCTCCAGCCTCTCCGTTAAAATCTTCTTTGCGGCATCAACCTGTCCAATTCTCAACTTGTACTCAGCCCATCGAATCACTTCAGGCGATTTAGCTGGGGCGAGATCGGCAGCAGTTTTGAATTCAGCATCAGCGCTGTTCGTTTCGTTAAGCACCGCATGGAGCGTTGCCAGCGCAAGATGAAACCGGGGCTCATTCGGTGCCAGGGAAACGGCTTTGGATAATTCCGACTTGGCTACACCCAGGTCGCGAGCCTTGAAATGCAGACTTCCATTGGCAAGATGGATGAAAGCGTTTGTCGGATTGCTCTGGAGCAACTTTTCA
>JBQCGE010000462.1:0-11530 GCA_051955955.1 Verrucomicrobiota bacterium | reverse complement strand
GCAACCGTTCGTCCTCCTCGGCAGGCAGGGGGAGGCCGGCGCTTTTAATCCGTTCGCGAAGCTGTTCGGTGTAGCGTTTGACCATTGCCGGGGCTTCCTTCTGGATTTTGCTGACCGAACGTTTCATGGCGGCGATCCGGGATTTTAAATCCTTGTTGAGATGGGCACCTTCGCGTTCGCGCATCCGAACGAGTGCGTCGATGGCCTGATTTACGGATTTCTCAAGGGGGGGCCAAAAGTGGTCGGCATCTTCCAGGGCGGAATTCGCTTCGAAAATACCGGGAGCGCGGACGAGAACGTCCAGGGACAAGGTATCGGGGATCTTCAGGTCGCGAGCGAGCTTTTGTAATTGGGATGCGTAGGCACGGGCGAGGCTGGAGTTAATACGGGCGTGGTTAATGAGGGCCGTTTCGCTGGCATGGAAACCGACGCGAACGGTGACGCGACCGCGTGCAATGCGCCGGTTCAATTCGTTGCGGACCTTGGATTCGAGCGGTTCGAGTTCCCGTGGCAGGTAAATATTCAGTTCACTCTGCCGTCGATTGACCGAGCTGATCTCGGTCGTGATCTTGTACCCATCCTGGGTATTTTCGCCCCGGCCGTAGCCGGTCATCGATTTCATTCGCAGGGATTATCGCGAAAAACGGCAAAGGGGCAATGGTTTTGCAAGAAAATGGTTTAGAGTTTCACCTTGGCAGCAACCTGGGCAACATCCTTATCACCGCGACCGGAAAGGTTCACAATGACGATTTCGTCCTTGCCCATGCGAGGCGCGCGGTCGATGACGGCGGCAACTGCGTGGGAGGATTCCAGGGCTGGAATGATGCCTTCGAGCCGGGCCAGCTTCATAAAAGCATCGAGGGCTTGCTGGTCGGTTGCGTAGCTGTATTCAACGCGATTCTGGTCGCGGAGCCAGGCATGTTCGGGGCCGACGGCTGCATAGTCGAGTCCGGCAGAAACGCTGTGAGTCGCCTGAATCTGGCCATTTTCATCCTGGAGGATATAGGAGCGAGTGCCTTGAAGCACGCCGAGTGAACCACCCTGGAAACGGGCAGCGTGTCTTTCAGGAATGATCCCTTCACCACCGGCTTCGATGCCGAGCATTTTGACGGATTCATCGGCCAGAAACGGATAAAAGAGACCGATGGCATTAGAACCGCCGCCGACGCAGGCGATGAGCAGATTGGGCAGGCGGTTTTCTTTTTCGAGGATTTGGCGGCGGGCTTCATCACCGAGGACGCGCTGGAAATTGCGGACCATGACTGGATAGGGGTGAGCGCCGTAAGCTGTGCCGAGAATGTAATGAGTGGAACGAACGTTGGTGACCCAATCGCGCATGGCTTCATTGACCGCTTCCTTGAGGGTTTGCTGGCCGGCTGTTACGGGGATGACTTCGGCCCCTAGCATTTTCATGCGGAAGACATTGAGGGCCTGGCGTTCGCAATCGACGGCGCCCATGTAAATGACGCATTTCAGGCCAAACATCGCGCTAACCGTGGCGGTGGCGACCCCGTGCTGACCCGCGCCGGTTTCGGCGATGATGCGGGTTTTACCCATTCGGCGGGCGAGAAGGATCTGGCCCATGGCATTGTTGATTTTATGGGCGCCCGTATGGAGGAGATCTTCGCGCTTGAGGTAAATGCGAGGACCATTGAGTTCGCGCGTGAGACGTTCGGCGAAATAGAGTGGGGTGGGGCGCCCGCAAAATTCGCGGAGGTAATAGTCGAGCTCTTTTTGAAATTCGGGATCGTGCTGGGCGCGAAAATATTCCTCTTCCAATTGCTGGAGGGGATGCATCAGCGTTTCGGGAACATAACGTCCACCGAAAGCGCCGAAACGGCCATGAGCATCGGGTAAATTGTCCGCGAGCACGGAATTCATGAGAGAACATTCAGGCAAGAACGGGTTGGTAGCAAGCCCGGATGGGTGTTCACATTTGGACTGGCAAAGCGGTGTGTTTACGGGCAAAATATGGAGTATGAAGAAAATACTAGGAGTGTTGGTCATCGCATTGCTTTCGACCGTGGCGATTCGTGCGGTGGAATTTCCCGATGTGGGGATCAAAGATTTGAAAGCAGCGATTGAGGCGAAGCAGGTTTTCCTGATCGATGTGAATGGATCGGAATCCTGGCAGGAAGGGCATATTCCCGGTGCGATCGACTTTGAAGCAAAGGAAGCGGAGTTGGCGAAACTTTTGCCCAAGGACAAAAACGCGTTGATCGTGGCGTATTGCGGGGGGCCGAAGTGCACGGCTTACAAGGAAGCTGCTACCGCGGCGAAAAAATTGGGCTACAAGAACGTAAAGCACCTTTCCGCCGGGATTGCCGGATGGAAAAGCGCAGGTGAGAAAGTGGAAAAGGGGAGTTAAGCAAAATCAGTGGCTTTAAGGAAAGGCGGGAGCAAATCCCGCCTTTTTTAATGGGCGCGTGAAATCCGCGCTGATTGAGTGAGTTTGACGCCTTGAGATTTTTTCAACAGTTTTTCAGTGGCGGTTCTTGACAAACGCACTGATTTCCAAAGACTCCATTGCCCTATGTCCACCGTGCCAGAACAGTTCGACGGAGTGAGCGTAATCACTCGAGCGAACGTTTATTTTCAAGGGAACGTTGTCAGTCACGCGGTTGTTTTTCCGGATGGAAGCCGCAAAACCCTGGGGCTGATTTTTCCCGGGAAATATCACTTCAACACTAAAGCGCCTGAGGAAATGGCGATCGTCACGGGGAACTGCAAAGTGACATTGGATGGCTCCAGCGGGACGGAAAAATATTCGCCCGGTGGCAAGTTTAACGTGCCGGGCAATTCTGGATTCACGATCGAAGTGGACCATGAATTGTGCGAGTATATCTGCTCCTTTTTAAGCTGATTTCAGGGGATATTGAGAAGGTGGCACATGTTCAGGTTGCCAAATTTAACCAGCCAGAGCAGAATTACGGTGGACTCCCCGAATAGGAATTCGAAGAACGCGATAGTTGTCGGCATTCGCGGGGAGAGTTCAACATTAGAACAGAGAAAACATTTGGTTAAGGAGAATAAAAATAGAGGCGCTGCGCAGGAAAAAACTTTTTTCTGTTTGACCGCTGATTTGTTTTTCAGTAACCAACCCGCCGACTTTCTCAAGCAACTGGTGAACCTTGATTGCATTGACCGTTTTAGAACGTTTCCTGGCTGCAAGGTGTCAAAGTAAAAGATGTTAAACACGAAACCATTTTTGTGCTTCGATTTTGGCGCGGGCAGCGTCAAGGTGGGCGAGTTTGTCGTCAACGAGGGAGGCGCATTAACCCTCGCGCAATTCGGGATTAAGGCGCTGGGGCAGGAAGGTTCGCTGGAGAGCAAGCGCGAGGCGGCAGTGCTTAAGGCCGTGCAGGAATTGCTCAGCCAAAAGGCGTATCGCGGCAAGAATATCAATGTCTGCGCTCCCGGCTTCCATGTATTTTCCAAGTTCGTCAAGCTGCCGGCGGTCGATACCTCCAAGGTGACGCAGATCATCCAGTATGAGGCGCAGCAGAATGTGCCTTTCCCGCTGGAGGAAGTGGTTTGGGATTACCAAATCATGGGCACAAGCCCGAGCGGCGAGTTGGAAGTTTTGCTCGTGGCGATCAAGTCCGACGTGGTGGAGGGCTTGTTCCGGACGTCCGAAGCGGCTGGGTTGAAACTGCAATTGGTTGATGTTTCGCCTGCGGCGCTTTGTAACGCTTTTCGGTTCAATTACGGCGATTTGGATGGTTGCACGATGTTGCTGGATATCGGCGCGAAAACGAGCAACCTGCTGTTTTTTGAGAAGGGCAAAGTTTACGCCCGGAGCATTAACATTGGGGCGAATTCGATCACGACCGATTTTGTTGCGGAAGCGAAAATTCCATTCGCAAAGGCGGAGGAATTGAAGATTAACGAAGGTTTCGTGAGCCTTGGTGGTGCTTATGAAGAGCCGGAGAATCCTCAACAGGCGGCGATTTCAAAGATCGCACGCCAGGTGATGACTCGCCTGCATATGCAGGTGAACCAGACAATTCAATTTTATCGAACGCAGCAGGGTGGTTCGGCACCGCAACGATTATTCCTCGCGGGTGGGGGATCGATCATGGCCTACACGGCGCAGTTCTTTGCGGAAAAGCTGAATGTGGGGGTGGAATACTTTAATCCATTTCGAAATATCCAGATCGGGCCCGGAGTGCAGATTGAGGAGTTGGAAAAGGTGGCGCATGCCTTCGGTGAAGTGGTGGGTTTAGGTTTGCGCAACCTGGCGCAATGCCCGGTGGAATTGAACCTGGTGCCGAAGAGCATTCGGAGCCGGCAGCAGTTCGACCAGAAGAAGCCGTATTTTATCGCGGCGATTTTCGCGCTGGTGCTGGTGGTCTTCGCTTACGGCATGTTTTACAGCCAGATTGCCCAGGTGAAGCAGGCTTCACTGGAAACGCTGAGCAATGAATTGCAGCCTTTGCAGGCAAGTGTCAGCCAGTTGGAAGAGCAGGAGAACTTGATCCAGAGCACGACCAACCAAATCAACAAGCTGACGGATTATCTTTCGGACAAGTATTATTGGCCGGATACACTCGAGGCGATCCGGGGTTCCTTGATTCGGGCTGAAACGAAGCAGACGCAACCCGGCAGGCCTGTGGGGGTTTGGATCGAGAAATTTGGGACGGAATCCGCTTCAACCTTTACGCCGGACCAACAGGAGGACCAGAGCAACAGCGGGATGAGCAGTGGGATGATGTTCTATTTGCGGAATCCGGAATTGGCGCGGCGGTACTTCCCGCAGTTGTTCAAGGGCGGCAACAGCCCGGTATTGCCAACCGAGCCTACGGAAACCACGGAGAAAAAGAGCAGCAGCACTTCAACGAACACAGCGACGGTGGAGGTGCGGTTGCGGGCGTTGAACCTGGAGAAGGCTGGAGAGAGCGGTGCGAACAGCGCATTGGCGTTTGCGGTGCAGGATGAATTTAGAAAAAATCCTGTATTCGACGCTGATGGTACGAAACTTTCTGGGGAAATCGAGAAAGTTGAGAGCACCTCGGACACATTTACCTTTGGCCTCACGCTGAAGCTGAAGAATCCAATGAAGACGATGTAGTATGGCGTGGGTAAAAAGAAATTTAGGATTAGTAATCGGCGGTGTTGTGGCTTTGGCCCTGATGGCGCTGGCTGGATTTTATCTTTGGACAAAAATCCAGGCTGACCAGGCGGTGACCGCGCAGCTTGAGGAGCAAACACAACAATTTCAACAGTTGCTCAGCCGTCCGTACCTGCCGAAAGGCGGAAAGGTGAACAATATTGAAATCGCCAAGGACGAGAACAAGCGGTTGAACGACATTTTGCAGCAGGTTCGTGCCCACTTTGGCACCCGGCAAATTCCGACGAACATCACCGCTCGTGAGTTTCGGGCGATGCTGGATCGAACCATCTATGATTTGCAGAAAGAGGCTGAAAATCTTGGGATTACGCTGCCGGAAAAAGATTATTGGTTCACGTTTGCGCCGGAAAAGCAGGCGGTTGAGTTCAAAAATACCGAGATGCTGACGTACCAGTTGATGGATGTGAAGGATTTGTGCGACATCATGTATAACGCGAAGATTCACGACTTGAAGCGGATCAAGCGCGTGCCGGCATCGTCAGACGATAATAATCAGACTGACTTTTTCGATAAGAAAGCTTCGACCAACGATGTCGCGATTGTGACGCCGTATGAGATCACCTTCCAAGGGTTTTCCACTGAGTTGGCGCGCGTGATGGAAGGTTTGATCAACGCGAAGCATGTTTTCGTGGTGAAATCAGTCGTGGCGCAAAAGGCACCGGAGGAAGCGCAAAACACGGTTGGTTCGATGCCTGTAATGAGCAATCCTTACAGCCGTTATTCATCTCGTTACGCACCGCAGGTGCAGCAAATGGCTCCGCGTCCGCAACGGGCTTCCAATGTGCTGCTTGATGAAAGCAAACTTCAATTCGTGCTGCAGATTGACGCGGTTCGGTTGAAACCGGTGGAAGGCAAAGGACCACGAAAAGCCGCGACATCCGCGGAAGTCGCGCAAGCGCAACCATAAAATGCAGTTTTTAAAAGCCCATTACGAAAAGATTGTCCTGAGTATCGTCCTGCTCGGGTTGGCAGCGGCCGCCGCGCTGATGCCGATGAAAGTTTCCGAAGAGAAACAGAAGGCAAGCGAACGGGCGGATGTGGTGAAACATCCCAATGCCAAACCGATGCCAGCGGTGGACTTATCCTCGAATGCAATTGTCCTGGCTCGAGTGGATCAATCGACGAAGTTAAAATATGGGGGCGAGCATAATCTTTTTAATCCGGTACGATGGCAGCGACGTCCAGATGGCGGGTTGTTGAAAGGATCTGAAACCGGTGTGAACGCGTTGAAGGTGACGGAAATTCGGCCGTTACATTTTCGGGTGACCTATGATCAGCCGAACATCACTCAGGACAATACGCGCTACCAATTATCGGTGTTGAAAGAAACGGGCAAATCAAGCCGACCGATTCCCCGGATCGCGGGCGTGAACGAAAAGAACAATATGTTCACGATCAAGGAAGTGGCGGGTGACCCGAAGGATCCGACTGAACTGAAGGTTCTGCTCGAAGGGGAGAAAGAGCCGATCACCATTTCAAAAGAAAAGCCGTATGAAAAAATCATCGGTTATGCTGCAGATTTCCATTATGAGCCGGAGAATCGTAATTGGAAAGACTTGACGGTGAAGGACGAGATGTCATTTGGCGGAGAGTCATACAATATCGTTGCCATCACCGCGAACGAAGTTGTATTGTCCGCGAAATCAAATAAAAAACAGACCACGTTGGAATACACGCCACCGCAAAAATGATTTAAGCCCTCCAGTTCGTAGAAAACCAAGCCCATGATAAAAGTAGTATCTACTAGCCTGATCCTTATTGTTCTTTTGGGAACCAGCCACAGGATCAAAGCCCAGGACTCCAATGCAGCGGCTGCCGCGGCTTCTCAAGCGGCGGGTGAAGAAGCGGTACGACGCCAGGCACGGCTGATTCAACTGCGCGCCACGCTCGCTGATGCCCAAGCTTTGCAGAGCCGGGGCGAATTCGCCGCAGCTTCGAAGAAATACGAGGAGGCATGGGACCTCGTTCAAAGCATCGGCGTGAATATCGACCGCGAGAAAGCTGAGACGCTCCAGGGATTTTCCGATGTGCGGATGCAACTCGCGAAGAAAGCCCAATCCCGCGGCGACTTAAACGAAGCGGACGCACAAGTTCGGCGCATCCTCCTCGTCGACCCCAAGAATACGGTCGCGCAAAATTTTAAACGAGAGAACGATAAACTGATCCAGGATCGTTTGGGCAAGGAGCCAAGCAAACAGACCCTGGATCTCGTTCCGGAAATTCAAAAGGAGCGCACAACGACCTCCACACTCGTCAATGACGCGCGATTGTTGATGGAAATGGGTAAGCTGGATGAAGCGGAAGCCAAGTTGAAGCAGGCGGCGAAGACGGATCCTGAGAACCGCGCTGCTTTCTATTACCTCGCTGAGATCAAGGAAAAGCGTTACGCGCAGGAAGCTCGCAAACGCGAGATCATGGCAAAAGAAAAAATCGTGGAAGTCGAAGCGGCCTGGAACACACCGGTCGGACGCGACACGCTTCCAATGGCGAACATTTACGCGACCACGAACCGCATTTATACAAGTGCAGGACGGCAGGCGATTCAACGCAAGCTCGATGCGATCGTGCTGGATCAATGGTACATTCCTGGCGATATCCCGCTGAGTGAAGTCATTAAGGAATTGGATTCGGAAGCCAAGAAGCGCGACCCGGATCATCGCGGTTTGAATTTCATCATTAGTTCCCAATTGGACAAGCCAGGTCCTCAACAATTCGGGCCCGGAGGGCTCGGTTTCCAGCAGAATATTGATCCTTTGACTGGCCAGCCGATCCAGCAAACTTCGGCTGAAGCTCCGACAGTGATTGAAGATTTCCTGGTTAAGATTGATCCACCGCTGAAGAATGTTCGTCTTGCTGATGTGTTGGACGCGATTGTGCGCGTGGCAAAGCCTGCGCAAGGGCAGAATCAAAATGTCGGGATCAAATACTCAATTGAAGATTATGCGATTGTGTTCAGCCAACGCTCCGTCGAGGCGGAACCGCTTTACACTCGAACATTCAAGGTAGACCCGAACACCTTCGTTCAAGGTCTCGATGGTGTTTATTTAACTCAGAATCCGTTCGTTCAATACGCCTCCGTGATCGGTTCGTCCGGTGCGGGTGGAGCAGGTGGTGGTGGCGGTGGTGCAATTGGGCAGGGGCAAACTGCTGGAACGACGGCGGGCGGAGTTGGGCCTGGTGGTTACTTCACTTTTTCCGGTTCCGTTCCTGGACAAACGACAACGGGCGGCGGTGGCGGAGGCGGCCAAACTGCTGGCGGTGGTGGTATTATCGGGGTCACTCTGACAAACTCGATGTCCAGTATTCAGGATGCGGTTCGCAATTTCTTTATAGCTGCAGGTATTGATTTTAATACAAACAACCTGGCACAAGGTCAGGCGGCTTTTGGAGCCACTGGGCAGCCCGCAGCTCCGCAGAAGGCGATTTTCTTTAATGATCGTAATGGTATTTTGTTCGTTCGCGCCACGTTGCGTGATCTCGATATCATTGAAGGTGCATTGCAAGCATTGAATGTGACCCCTCCACAGGTCACGATTGAAACGAAGATCGCTGAAATTTCACAACGGGATAACAAAGCGGTGGGTTTTGACTGGTATTTAGGGAACATCCTCGCCAATAATGGGAAAGTGGGTTTTCAAGGCGGCACTGCTCCTTCCTTTGCTGATAGCGGCGGGTCGGATAATCCGGCGAATCCTGGCGGTGCTTTCCCGGGACAATTTGGCCAACCCTCGGTTCTGCCTAATCCCTCTACGGATCAGTTGGTAACGAGCGGCTTAAAAGGGAACTCAGCGATTCCTGCGATTGGGACGTTGACCGGCATTTTGACCGATCCGCAATTTAGATTGGTCATCCGTGCGCTGGAACAACGACAAGGTGTTGACTTACTTTCTGCGCCAAAGATTACCACTTTGAGTGGACGGCAAGCCCGCATCAGTATTGAAGATACCCAGACCATTATCCTTGGCTTCAGTGTCCAAGGCCTGGGTGGTGGTGGAGTGGGTGGGGTCGGCGGAGTTGGGGGAGGAGTGGCAACCCCTGGGGTAACTCAATAAGCACTTAACCGAAGAGAGAAATGAAAACCAAGCTCATTATTTTATCGCTGCTGATTGGGGCGCTTGTCCCATCACTTAAAGCGCAGGTTGTGAATGCACCACAAGCCATTCCAACTGTTACGCCGGTGCCCGCCCCGATTCCTTTTGGCCAGGTGCTGGATGTCATTCCGTATGTTTCTGCGGATGGTTATACCATTCAGTTGAACATCGTTCCGACGTTTACGGAATTCCTGGGGTATGACACTGATCTTTCGCGCCAGTTCCGAACCGTGGTTCCAAACCTTCCGGTGCAGGATACGCCATTGCCGCGATTTCGTGTTCGGCAGGTAACGACCACAGCGGTGGTGTGGGATGGGCAGACCATTGTTTTGGGTGGGTTGATCGCTGAAAATGTCAGTAAAACCCGAGAAAAAGTGCCGGTATTAGGTGATATTCCATTATTAGGCCGTTTATTCCGGAGTGAGTCCGCGGACAGCACGAAAAAGAATCTGGTGATTTTTGTTACCCCGACCATTATTGATCCGGCAGGTAACAGGATTCATACACCGGACAATCTGCCGTATGACCCGAATCGGTTACCGGAGCAGAAGGCGGTTGTTACTACACCACCGGTTCAATAATTGGCAGCGATGTTGCTAAATATCGGATCTAAGTTGAACAGCTAATCCTGATTCCAGCGCCTTGTTATAGCAGTATGGAAGCTTTGCAGAAAATTAAAGCCGCAACTCTCGCTGGAATATTGGCCTCCAGCCTTGCCACCGTCACTGGCGCTACCACGGGTGTTACGCCCAGCGGTGGGGAATATCGTATTTTATCGTCGATTACTGGAGACCAGCTATTGCCGCAACTGAGTTTCAACGGCACTGGGGGGTACCTGGTGACGCAGGATAATTCGATTGACGGGAGCGGTTTGGGTATACGAGGGCGCAGGTTCAGCTCAGATTTATCAGGAGATCGCTTTACCTTTCAGGTCAACTCAAACGGTAAGGCCGACCAGCAGAACGCGCGAGTGGCAGTTCAGGCGGATGGCGGAGCTGTTTTTGTTTGGGAGAGCAGTGAAGCAACCGGGCACCGGGTTTATATCCGGTTTATGGATCCGACCAAGGTTTTCCGATCCACGGATGTGCCTGTGAGCACCCTGGTGATTGGTTCGCAGAGCACTCCTGCTGTGGCGGTGTTGACGGACGGGACGGTCGTAGCCGTTTGGAGCGAGTTGAACCGGGATGGGAGCATGCTGGGGATTTTCGGGCAACGCTTTTCAGCGACCGGATCGCGCATCGGCGAATCTTTTCAGATCAACCAAGTTTCCGCATTGAATCAGCGCAACCCGGTGATTGCGCCATTAAGCAATGGAAACTTTGTCGTTGCGTGGGTTAGCGAAGAGGCACGGACGGCGGATAGCATCGATGTTTATGCGCGGGTTTATGACCGGAATGCGCAGCCTCAAAATTCAGAGTTTCGGTTGAACGAAGGGGAGAATATCTGCGCGAATCCATATCTGGCCGGCACTTCTGGTGGATTTCGCGCTGCATGGTCTTCGCGTGCGTTGAAGGTGGACATCCATAGCTGGGATGTGGCGACTCGTTCATTTGGCCTTAGCGGGGCGGCACAAGGTCCAACGGAAATCGCCAACACAACGACCAAGGGCGATCAATTTTCGCCGCGAGTGAGCAGCATTGGCAACCGGGACATGATTGTGTGGACGAGTTATGGGCAGGATGGTGCGGATGAAGGGGTTTATGCCCGCGTAGCACATTTTCCGAGCGGGTTTGAAGGTGATGAGTTCCGGGTGAACACCACGACGCGCAGCAAGCAGATGCAACCGGCGATCACCGCGGTTGACAGTTCAAGGTTTGTGGTTGCATGGACGAGCTTTGGCGGGGGGATCACCAGTTTTGACCTTTGGGCGCAGCAATACACCCTTGAGGCTGAACAAACGTTGCCGCAACCATCCGCTCCGTTTGTTTCGGCAGGCGACCAGCATACGTTGATGGTGTCCTGGGGTGAAATGGGGGCCCAAAATGTGGCCGATTACCTGATTTACGTGGATGGCTCCACGACCCCGATTGTTGGACAGGACGGGCTCGCAATTGTTTCTAATTTGCAATGGCTGCCTCAGAGCACACATACGGTTCAACTGGCTTATCGTCTGGGTGATGGGCGTGTTTCGCCCGCTTCGGCTTCGGTTGGTTGCACTACCTGGGGTGCGGATTTGAATGGGGATGGAGTGCCGGATGACTGGCAGAGTTTCAACTGGGGGAAGCCGATTAACTGGCCGAATCCAGCACTGGACAGCGATGGCGATGGTGCATCGAACCTTGCGGAGTTTCTTGCCGGGACGGACCCC
>JBQCGE010000461.1:0-3802 GCA_051955955.1 Verrucomicrobiota bacterium | reverse complement strand
TACGCCTGGCAACCCAGGGCAAACCCGTCCGTGAGATATTCCTCGGGTATTTCGTTCAGGGCAAAAGCGGATGCGCACGAAAGCAGCGCAACACAAATAGCTGACCATTTTTTTATTTTCATACGGATTTGAACGCTGTGGTTCTTAACTAATTTCACCTGCTTCGGCCAGAGGTTTTCCTCCTGCAACTTCTGGCTGGATAGATAACTGACTGGCCACATCCCTGCCGTATTCACCTTCCGTGATTGCGATTACAAAATTCCTTCACTGCGTTGCTCTTCACCGGGAAAGTTGTTAACTTCCTCCCGCATTTGCAAGGAGTTAATCGATTAATGGACCGAGGTCAGCATCAAAAACGCGGCGGGCTGGTTTTACCCTGCGTCATTTTATTTTGCGGGCTTCTGGCAACTGCTCTCGGCACTTACCTCGTCGCGGAAAATTTACACTCAAAAAACCGCCAGCGCTTTATCGAAGGCGTCGCTCAAATCGAGGAAATCATTCGCACTCGGCTGGAAGCTTACATTGGCCTCCTCCGGGGCGGTGCTGGATTATTTGCCGCAAATTCCTATGTAACCCTCGATCAGTTCCAGAAGTTTTATGATCGACTTGAGGTCGAGAAACGGTATCCCGGACTCCAGGGCTTGGGTTATTCCGTTCGTTTCCCCGCGTCAAAGCTCAATGAGATTGTCACTATGGCGCATCAGCAAGGGATCACGAACTTCAACGTCTGGCCGCCGAACCCACGGGATGAATACCACGCCATTGTCTTTCTCGAACCACAGGATGACCGCAACCGCAAGGCGCTGGGTTACGATATGTTCACCGAACCTCGCCGCCATGAAGCCATGCTTCGCGCGGTTGAAACAGGTGATGCGTTTGCCTCTGGTGAGGTGCAACTTGTGCAGGAAATCAGCGGCCCGCCACAACCCGGCTTCTTGATTTACGTTCCCGTTTTCCTCGGTGGTAAAATCCCCGGCACCCCGGAAGAGCGAAAAGCCCGTCTCCAGGGCTTTATTTACGCTCCATTTAGGACCATCAATTTATTCGAGTCCATGTTCAAGGGACATGCTCGCGCTGGAATAAATTTCAAAATTTACGACAGTCAGGAAATCGCTCCTGCTAATTTGCTCTACCAGCGTGGCAGCGTGGATGAACAGTCAGGTTTCACTGAACAGCATCAGATTAAGATTGCTGGACGCGAATGGACTCTGCGGTTTCATTCCGCTCCCGGTTTCGGTTCGGCTCAAGGCAGTGAACTCGTCACACTGATTCCATTTCTTGGAATTATTGCCAGCGGCCTGTTGTTCTACTTCACCAGCGCGGAAGCCCGCGCCCGCTCTAAATTCGAACGTCTCAGCAGTGAGCTTTTTGACCAGCGGGAACGCCTGCACGTCACATTATCAAGCATTGGCGATGGCGTGATCACTACGGATACTGAAGGGACGGTTCGGTTCATGAACGTGATCGCCTCAGAACTCACCGGTTGGAGCAATCAACTCGCTGAAGGCCGTCCTCTCACGGAAATTTTCGATATTATCCAGGAGGAAACCCGGCAGGTTCTGGAAAATCCCGCCATGCAGGCGCTCGCAAATGGTGGCCCAGTCAATCTCCCCAACCATACCGTCCTCATCGCAAAGGATGGAACGGAGCGTTGTATTGATGACAGCGCCGCTCCTATTCGCGATGCTGAGGGACGGATCAGCGGCGTCGTCCTGGTGTTTCGCGAAATTACTGAACGCCGCCAATCCGAGCGCCGCATCACCGCTCAACATGCTGTCACTTCCATTCTCGCGGATTCACCCTCCCTGAGTGATGCCATGGGTTGGCTCCTGGAAGCCCTTTGCGAAAATCTTCGATTCGAACATGCTGTCTTCTGGCTTTTTGATCCGAATACCCGCAGGGGGAAGGCCTGCGCTACATGGCATTTGCCCAATGTTCCACTGGATGGATTTGACCGCGCCTGTGCGGAGTTCAAACCTGCACCCGGTGAAGGTCTTCCAGGCCACGTTTGGCAAACCGGAACTCCTTTCTGGGCCAGCAACTTCAGCACTGAACCCCGCTTCCCTCGCAAGGATGAAGCGAGGAAAAGCGGAATACTTTCCGCCTTTGCTTTTCCCATTATCACAGAGGCAGGCGTGGTGGGCGTGATTGAATTGTTTAGTCAAAATCCTGAAAAGCCCGACCTCGAGTTGCAAAATGTCGCGGTCGGAATCGGTCGCCAAATCGGTCAATTCATCCAACGCAAGAACGCCGAAGTCGCCTTGCAGGAAAGCGAGGAACTCTATCGAGCCATTTCGGAGACTGCCGCGGACGGGATTCTCACCATCGATGAACAAAGCCGCATTTGCACTATCAATCCTGCGGTCGAAACCATCTTCGGCTATTCCCGCCAGGAATTAATCGGCAAAGCGCTGCACGTACTCATGCCTGAGCGCTATCGTGAAATGCATCAAAAAGGCGTTGAACATTTCATTGCCACGGGCAAAAAAAGGGTGCCCTGGAACGGTATCGAACTTCCCGGCCTGCATCGTTCCGGCAAAGAAATCCCACTCGAAATTTCTTTTGGTGTAACTCGCCGGGGCGGCAGTTACCTTTTTACAGGGTTGATCCGCGATATTTCGCGCAGAAAAGAAGCGGACCAACGCCTTCGCGAAGCGGAGGAACGCTTCGGCCTCCTCGTCCGCCTCGCTGAAGAATACGCCATCATTACCATGGGACCGGATGGCCGGATTACCACATGGAATCCCGGCGCCCAGCGGATATTTGGTTACTCTGATGAAGAGGTTCTCGGGCAGGAAACGTCCATCTTCTACACCCCTGAGGATCAAGAGCGCAAGCTGCCGCAACAGGAACTCGAACAGGCCGCGCGCGATGGCCAGGTCACCAATGAACTTTGGCAGGTTCGCAAGGACGGCAGTCATTTCTGGGCCACGGGTTCGCTCATTTGTTTGCGCACCACCAGTGGCGCGGTCCGCGGCTTTGCATTGATCCTGCGCGACATCACGGAACGGAAACGCAGCGAGGAAGCCATTCGCGAATTGAACCAGGAGTTGGAAACGCGCGTTCAAAGGCGCACTGCGCTCCTTCAGGAAAGCAAGGAGCAGATGGAGGCATTTACCTACACCGTCGCCCACGACCTCCGGGCGCCTCTGCGCGCGATGCAGGGCTTTTCTCATGCTTTGCTCGAGGATTACGAATCAAAGCTAGGCCAGGATGGCAAGGATTACCTTAACCGGATCATGGCTTCCTCCGCCCGCATGGATCAACTGATCCAAGATCTCCTCGCTTATAGCAGGCTCAGTCGCTCCGATTTCAGCTTTCGTAGTGTCAGTGTTCGTGAGGCCGTGCAAATGGCGATTGATTCAAACGAATCGGACATTCGCGAATCCAACGCCACGATTCAGCTTTCTCTCGATGACCTATATGTGATGGCGCACCCGGCCACATTCGAACACGCCATCAGCAATCTCGTCTCGAATTCCCTCAAGTTCTCGCGAAACGGCGAAACACCGGTGATTCACATTCGCGCCATCGATAAAGGCACTCTGGTTCCGGTTTCCGTTCAGGATAACGGAATTGGAATAGCCCCTGAAAATCACGATCGAATTTTCCGGGTCTTTGAACGACTCCACGGGCAGGAACTTTATCCCGGCACCGGCATTGGTTTGGCGATTGTCCGAAAGGGGGTGGAACGAATGGGGGGGCGTGTCGGTGTCGCCTCGGAAACAGGGCAGGGGAGCTTATTCTGGATCGAGTTGCCAAAAGCCTCGAAGGCAGACGCGGAGAGAAACGGGAATTCCAG
>JBQCGE010000460.1:0-3158 GCA_051955955.1 Verrucomicrobiota bacterium | reverse complement strand
CAGTTGCGCCGGTTTCAGCGAGGCGTTCTCGCGAAGTAATTTAATTAAAGGATCCATATCTTAATAACCTGGGTTCATATGCATGCTGACGAGCCGCGGCGCGACGCGCCCGAGTTCCTGCCCGTCCCGACCGTAAATTATCCCGAGTAATTGATGCGCGCCCGGAGTCGCCACATCCGCGGGCCAGATCGCGCCAGCCCGCTGGAATGATTGGTCCTGCGCAAATTTTTCAATTTCGCCGGGATATTCCCCCAGCGTTTTCCCCTGCAAATCTTGAATTCGGAAAACCACCTTCCCTATCGCTTCCAATTGGTTCGGCGGCAAAGCCATGTAGCCAGTCACCATCGCCCGTGTTTTTTGGGTCCATGGCGTATCGCAACGAATCGGGCATAAAATCGGCGCGCATTGCTGCCAATACGATTTCTCAAATCGCTCCACCAATTGAATTTGCGCCTGGCTCGCGGGCTGTTGCACCGAAAGCGGGCTCCCATAAATAAACGTCCGGAAAACCCGCCCCTTCCCGTCGCTGTAGCAAAGCTCGGAATCCAGCGCAATCACTGCATCTTTCGCCGCTTTGAACTCTGGAAAATTGGCCCAGGGCAACTTGAACTCCACCGTCATCCCCTCTGCCGTCCGCTTCGCCCCCACCTCCACCCCGATCTTCGGAATCGCATCGAGGTAACCTGGCCTTAAACAAAAACGCGGATTTATATTCGTCCCCTTCAACCCGGTCCAATAGCAGTGCACTGCACCCTTGCCCCAATCCTTCCCGCGAAAATCATCTCCCCGCCGCGTATCAAAATACCACTCTACTGCATCCCCTTCCCAGAGATGCGCATCATCCGCGTTGTTTGCGGGATGCTCGTCCAGCGCGCGATAAGCCGCATAAAACGCTTCATCATCCCACATGTAAAAAAACTGGCAGGCCCGGTTCTTCAAATCAGGATTGAAATACTCGCCCGGCGCGGAAAATGCCTCCTTCCACTCTGAAAGATCCCCATCAATCTTCATCCCCTCCGGCGCATGCGTCGCCACACCTCGAACCCCTGGCTTCAACCCCGACGCCCCGAACACCGGCAACGTCGCAAGCAACCCCGCGAGTAGTAGTTTAGGCAATTTCATGCGCCGATTTAATCCGACCCGCCCCCGCATCGCTAGCCAAATCTCACCCCGCTACACCCGCTTGCTCATTCTCTAACGCTATATACCTTTCGATGCTGTCAGCGCCTGGGCCTTGAACCTTTTGAAATTCGCGCGTGCTTCCCGGCTGTATTTCCTTAAGCGCTCCGGCAATCTTTTCACGTGCCGCTCAAAATTCCGCATCTCCAATGCCGCCGCGACGAGCAGTTGCGCCATGCCAACGCCGTCCTGCACACTTACGAATTCCTCCCGAATGATATTCTTCTCCCCGCAATTATGGTAATTCCCCAACGCCACGCAAACCGCAGCCGTTTGAAATCCGAATTCCTGGTAAGCCGTCCCTTCGCACGTCCCGCCGCTCATTAAGGCCCGCTGGAATTTGAATTTCGTTTCGGGCCTCGATTCCGCCTTTGATTTCTCCAATCCCACTTCCGCCAGGAACCGCGTCGCGTTCGAATCAAAAATCGACGCCCGATCTCCCACTCGGATAATCACTCCCTCGCCGATCTTCACCGGAGGCAATTCCCGACTCGTCTCCAGCGAAATGACCAACGCCTCCCGCAGGATCAGTTTCGACTCCGCCAATACAAGCGCCCCGTGAAACCCAACTTCCTCACCTCGCGTGATCGCCGCCATTGCATGAACCCGCCCCCGTTTTCGTTTTAACTCAATCAACGCCGTCAATGCGGCCGCCACTCCGATCAAATCATCGCACGCGCGCCCGTAAATTTTTCCATTCCGCACCGCGAAATCCTTCAAGTCCCAAACCGCAAATTGCGGCGTTGCGTTCGACTTCGACAGAATCTCAAATTCCTTTCCCTTCCCGCCAATCCGTTTCCCCAACCGCGCGCTTTCACGTCCCGGCATCAACAACAGTGGCACCCCTTTCTGAAAATAAGCCTCCCCCACCCCTCCCATGAATTCGGCCTTCCAAACGCCAGCACGCAACCTCTTCTGAATCACAAACCCGGGATGATCCATATGCGCGGCAAAAACGATGGGACGCACCTCCTCTTTCCCTCCCTTGCCTCGTTTGAATTCCACCAGCAGGTTGCCCCAACGATCCAGTTGCAGCGCCAGATTTTCCTCCCGACAAATCCGTTCGACCTCCCGTGCCACTTCCAACTCATGAAAAGGCGCGGCAGGATTTCGCATCAACCGTTCCGCAATCGAAAGAAATCGTTCCAACATCAGCTCACAGTCTGGTCCACCAATTTCCCGTTCGGAGTCGCAATCGGCCCAATATCCTTGGTCGTCTCACGTTGCGGACGTTTCATCCCCAGCATTTGATAAAACTCATCGCCGCTAATCGTCTCCCGTTTCAGCAACTCTTCCGCAATCCGGTCGAGCGACGCCCGATGCTCGGAAAGCAGCCGTGTCGTCTCCCCATAAAGCCGGTCCAAAATCTTCTTCACTTCCTCATCAATTTCCCGCGCGGTCGCATCACTCGAATCCGTCTGAAATTGTCCATCCGGGTTCGCCAGGTAAGCAGTCTGCCGCTGCCCGACGTGCGACAACCCAATCACCTCGTTCATCCCGTATAAACAAACCATCTGCCGTGCAATTCCAGTCGCCCGTTCCAAATCGTTCTCCGCCCCGGTGCTCACTTCGTGGAAAACAATATCCTCCGCCGCCCGTCCGCCGAGCAACCCGCGAATCTTATCGAACAACTCCCCTCGCGTAGCCAGGAATTGCTCCTCCATCGGCAACTGCATAGTGTAACCGAGCGCCGCCCGCTCGCGTGGAACGATGCTGATTTTATGCACCGGATCGGCCCCTTCGGAATAGGCCGCCACCAGCGCATGCCCCACCTCGTGATAAGCCACCCGTCGCTGCTCCTTATCGTTTAATAGGCGGCTCTTCCGCTCCGGTCCCGCCACCCCCTTCTCAATCGCTTCGTCCAAATCCGCCTGCGTAATTTTGCTTCCCTTCCGGCGCGCCGCGAGCAATGCCGCCTCATTCATCGTATTCGCCAGGTCCGCGCCCGAAAAGCCCGGAGTCGCCTGCGCAATTCGCCT
>JBQCGE010000459.1:0-3107 GCA_051955955.1 Verrucomicrobiota bacterium | reverse complement strand
TGTGACAGCACGGCGGGCGAGCGCGGGATTTGCGCTGCCGAAAATGCACTTTGGCAGAACTGGACGGGACCGCGGATTGCGCCGCGGCGCGCTCTCGGAGAAGGGTTGATGGCGGCGGCAGCGTGGCAATGCGCATTTGCGGCGGACCGAATTCATCGCGGGAGATCCGCTCAGGCGATGATCAGCATCGCCGGTTTACACCAGCATGCGATTGGCGCGGTCATTGGAGGGACGGAGGAGCTTTAAGCGAAAATCAGGGGAATGGGCGGGAATTCGCGCTTGTCGCGATGAACTTTCCGTAAGAATCTTTCGGTGGAACGGTGGATTGCCTCGGAATTGATGAAGTCATTATGGCAGAGCAAAGCGCGCTGAAGAGCGAGATACGAAAAATGCTGGTTGAGAATTGCATGCTTCAAATCGCGCCGGAAGAGATCCAGGACGACCAGGCGCTGTTTGGCCCGGAGAGTCTTGGATTGGATTCGGTGGATGCATTGCAATTAGTGGTGGCGTTGGATAAGAATTATGGGTTGAAAATTGCTGACCCTGAAACCGCAAAGCGGATTTTGCAAAGCATTGATTCAATGGCGGAGGCGGTTCAAAATCAACAGGCGGCATGATATGGGAGCGACCGATTATGACGTATTGGTAATTGGCGGGGGCCCGGGCGGGAGTGCCTCATCGAGCTTCCTGGCGAAGGCTGGGAAAAAAGTGTTGCTGCTGGAGAAGGAAGTTTTCCCGCGTTTCCATATTGGGGAATCGCTCCTGCCGTATAATCGGAGGATATTCCGAGAACTGGGCCTGACGGAAATCATCGAGGCTGAAAACTTTCCCAAAAAGTTCGGTGCGCAGTTCTATATCGCGGACGGAAGCCGGCACCAGGGATTCGTTTTCCAGAATGGTGTCTTCACAAAAGAAAAAGTGGCACTGCAAGTCGAGCGGGCGAAATTCGATCACATTCTGCTGAAGCACGCGCGTTCGCTGGGAGTGGATGCGAGAGAAGGATGGACGGTGCATAAATTCCGCGAATTTGCGGACCATGTTGAGGTTGAAGCGACAGGGCCGGAAGGAAAAAGCGAGACCTTCACGGGATCGTTTTTGATTGATGCGAGCGGTCGTTCAAACCTGACGGGAAACCAGCAGGGGACAAAGGTCATGCACCCACACCTGAAGAATCTCGCGATTTTCGGGCATTTCAAAAATGTAAAACTGGATGAGGGTTCGAGCGGAGGCGACACGATCATTGTGCGTTTGGAGAAGCAGTGGTTCTGGCTCATCCCGATTTCGAAGGAAAAGACGAGCGTTGGTTGCGTGATGGACCAGGCGGATTTTGCGCGATTTAAAGAGGAGCCGCCGAAAATTTTTGAGCGGATTTGCCAATCGAGCGCTGTGATGCGTGAGAAAATGGGGAGCGCGGAAGCAGTGGCTCCGTTGCAGGTGACCAGCGACTTTTCCTATTACAACAAGCGTTACGTGGGCGAACGGTTGCTGCGGGTGGGGGATGCAGCAGGGTTCATGGACCCGATTTTTTCCGCAGGTGTGTACCTGGCAATGTATTCGGGCAAAAAAGCTTCAGAAGCCATTTGCGACGTGCTGGACCATGGGAAGAATGTGGCGCGACGGCTGAATCGTTACGAGAAGGACGTGAAGGATTCGATGAAATTTTATTGGGAGATGTTTCATCAGTTCTACACCACGCCATTCCTCGAAATTCTATTTCATCCGAAGGAGAAATTTATGTTGGCATCGGCGGTGAATGCCGCATTGGCGGGCGAATTGGAGGGTGACCTGGCGCTGCGCTGGAGGATGAAGCTTTTCTTCTGGTTTGTGCGGGCGCAAAAGCATCTTGGTTTCGCGCCGAGGATTTCTTTTGGGCCGGCTTAACTCTTGAGATCTCCACCGTGACTTTTCCCGGTGAGGTTGTTACCGATTCGATTTGAGGAAGGCGATCAGGTCTGCGAGTTCCTGTGTGGTTAATTGCTGGTCGAAGCCCTGCGGCATCACTGAGACGCGGCTGGGGCGAATCTCGGCAACGCTGTTGCGGGCGAGAAGCACATTAGTTTCTGGACCAGTGGCAATGATAATTTCATCGCCAGAATCATTCTTAATCAGGCCGGAGTATTCTTCACCAGTAGTTGTAGCGACCAGCATCGGCTCAAAACTGCGGACGAAACTTGCGCTCGGGTAAACGACGGCTTCCAATAAATCGCGTTCGGTGCGCACCTGGCCGATGCGGGTCAGGTCCGGGCCCAGGTTTCCGCCGATGTAGCCGATGGCGTGACAGGAGGAACAAGCTGCCCTGGTGGAGTTAAAAATGGCCTGGCCGCGTCGAATATCTCCTCCTTTGATTTTTGGAAGGAGTTCCTCCAAATGCCTGGCCTGGGCAGGCGCATCACTATCGAGCTGCGCGATTATTTTATCGCTGCTGGCTTGCACAGATTTTGAAAACTTTGCCGCGAATTTGCGAATGTGGTCGGGATCAAGTGCGGCGAGCGATTTGCACCTGGGAAGCTGCTGGATCAACGCAGCGGCAACGCGTTCACTGGAGGATTTTTCATACGCATCGAAGAGGTGGTTGATTTCAAGAGGTCCGGCGGTAGAGAGATTCTCGATTAAGAGTATCAATTGATCATCGTTGAGCCTGCTTTTGGAAAGCAAACTGGTGGCGAGCGAACGGAGCCTGATGGAATGCGCGGGATCAGTTTGAGAGCGAATGAAATCGAAGGATTCACTGGTCCATTGAGAGCTGGGAAGCGCGTTGAGGCTGGCGAGTCGAAATTCGGGGTCGGCATGGGGATCTAAAGCAATTTGAGACAGTGCGTTTTGGATTAACTCGGGAGAGGATTTGGAATAGAGCGCAGTGGAAGCTGCAAAAGCGCTGGAGTGGTAAGCTGGTGAGGATAGCAATTTCGCAATGACGGGAGCCCAGGACTCAGGAGGGTTTTTCAAGTTGGAAGTTGCCATCGCGCGGAGCGCGAGCTCGCGGGTGGATTGGGGGTTCTGCACATTGGCAGCGGTTTGGGCGAGGCTGGATTGCATTGCAGGTTCCTGCGCCAGTTTCGCGAGCTCCGTTTCAAAAAATGAGAGATCGCCGGAAATCAGTGATGGCG
>JBQCGE010000458.1:0-9622 GCA_051955955.1 Verrucomicrobiota bacterium | reverse complement strand
AGCCGGAAAAGATGCCAGAGGGACAAATTCTGGCGCGGCGGGCCGGCGGGCGGGGGGGGGGGGGGGGGGGGGGGGGTGGGGGGGGGGGGGGTTGGCGTTTGAGGTTTAGCATCCGGATTTGACTGGAAATCGTTCGTGGACCAGATGGTCGATATCGAGCGGGCTCCTGAAAAACGTTTATTCGACGATCAAACAACACTCAAGCAGCAGCAAAATGCCTACAGCTCGATCAAGACGCAGCTTTCGGTGCTGCAAACACGGGTCGATGCGCTGAAGGATCCAGCCTTGTTTGACAGTCGATCGGTTGCGGTACAGGACGGGGCATTTGCTTCGGCCACGGCCAGTTCGAGCACTCCATTAGGCAAATACAATTTTAGTTTCACTCAGCTTGCCACGGCCGCCAAGTTGAACGGCTCGGGTGATATTGGCGCTGCGCTCAGTTCTTCGACCGATGTTTCGGGCGTCATCCTAAAAGATGCGGGGTTTAGCACTGCGATTTCAGCCGGCACTTTTACCGTGAACGGCAAACAAATCACGGTGGATCCTGCGGGGTCGCTTCAAGACGTTTTTAATTCAATCTCCACTGCCACGGGCGGAAATGTCACGGGCAGTTACGATCCAGCCACCGATACCATTTCTCTGAACAGCAGTTCGGAAATTATTGTGGGGAGCGCAACCGATACGAGCAATTTTCTCCAGGTTACAAAACTGTATAACAATGGCACGGGCACAACCACAAGCGCTTCAAGCCTGGGTGGCATACGCCGGTCCGCTGTTTTGAATACCGCGAATTTTGCAACCGCGCTTAATGATGGCGGCTCAGGAGCTGGCAGTTTCAAGATCAACGGTGTTGCGATCAACTGGAGCGCCTCCGGCGATAATTTGAATAACGTGATCGACCGGATCAATAATTCAAACGCGGGCGTGACGGCGAGTTACGACCAGGTGAATGACCGGATCGTTTTGACGAGTAAAACGACCGGGGACCTCGGTATCGCGGTCGAAGATGTGACGGGTAATTTTGCCGCGGCGACCGGCCTGAGTGCAGGCACGCTCGCCCGTGGGAAAAACCTGACTTATTCAATCGATGGCGGACCTGAAATGATCAGCAGCTCCAATACCATCACCGAGGATTCCTCCGGCATCGCTGGCCTATCCGTCACTGCGCTTGATGAGGGGAGCACCAGCGTCACCGTTGGGAGCGACACCGGAAAAATTAAGACCGCGATCCAGGATTTTCTGACCGAATACAACAAGGCCCAAAGCATCATTGATACAAATACCGCCAGCACGACGGATGCGGATGGGAAGGTCACGGCCGGTTTGCTCTCCAGTGAATCGGATGCAAGTGATATCGCCTCGCTTTTGCGTTCGACTGCCTTTGCGACCATCAGCTCTTTTGCGACCTCGATGAACCAGTTGGATGACCTGGGCATCATCACAAATGGCAACGATAACAATCTGACGCTGGATGACGAAACCAAGCTGGATAATGCGCTCGCAAATAATCTTGGAGCGGTTAAAAAGTTGTTCACCGACAGCACGAACGGGGTTGCCTCAAAGCTGAGCGGTTATGTCGATTCACTCGTTGGAACCAGTGGCAAACTGAACGATAAAACCGACAAGCTGAGCAAGGATATCAGCGCGATTGATACGCAGATCAATGATCTGGAGCGAATTGTTCAGTCGAACAAAGAGAGCCTCACCCAAAAATTCATCAACATGGAAACGGCTCAGCAACAGATCAACCAGCAGTTGCAATTCCTCGCCCAACGGTTTGGAACTAGTGCCGCCAAGTAGGGGCAGGGGATCGTTTCCAATTTAACTTCGTGAGCTTAACCCGCTGCAGTCCGGGCAGAGTGATTTTTCCTGACGCCCTATTTTTTGATTGAGAGCAACCAAAACCCGAGGTGGTTTAATTGTGCTCAGGTATGGTCGCCCTCTGGCGGTGGGGTGCTGTCGAATTCGGTCATACGGACACGTTTGCGGTCGCGGCATTCTTCAATGCATTTGCGCAAATCTTCCCGGACCTGGCGCGCCTTGTGGATTGCCTCCAGCATTACATTGGGAGTGCTGGCATCCACAGTGCGAACGTCAATTGACCCCAGCCCCAGCATCCGCATGGTGAGAGGCTCAATAAGAGTTGTATCCATCGCGCGATAAAGTTCCAGTTCGTCGGTGCGTTTGGTCAGGATTCCTCTGCGGATGCGAATGCGTTCATTCGTGATTTCATATTGCGTTGCTTTCACAACCAAAGCGCTCACGAGCAGGTAAATGAACGCGAGTCCGGCAATTCCCATTAAAAGGTAGTGAGGCCACGCGAGAGGCTTGGGAATCAAAAAGACTCCAATCAAGGCTCCGACCAGAACTAAAAAACCCAGGAACATCGAACCAAATCGGGTAACCAGTGAAGGTGAGCCCCTAAAAATAATCTGTTCCTCGCTCATTTTTCCTTCGTATCACATCAGGAGAATTTTCGCCACTCGCAAATCATTGAACAAACATTGCGTTAAACTTGCGCCTCGTTCTCCGCCGTCGTAAGGTCTCCGCGCCAGGGCCCGCGGAATGTGGACTTACGAACCCCGCCAGGGCAGGAATGCAGCAACGGTAGTTTGCTCTGCATTTGCCGTGGTTACCCTGGTTTTTTTAATTTTTGCCGGGTTGGCTTTCGTTTGAAGGAGGTTGGTGGTAGCTTCTCAATTAAGGGGTTATATGTCCGATATTCAGAACGTTCGATTAAAGCAATTGCACGGCAGGCTCGGTGACCTGGTTTATCAATTCACCGGGGTCCAATTCATCCAAAATCCCCGTGTGGACCGTTGGGCTCCTCCGATCAACGCTTATAAATGTCCGCAGGGCTTTGCGATTTGTGTGGACCTGGCAGGCGTAAAGAAGGAGGAGATTTCACTTCACGTGGAACGGCGGGTTGTGCGCCTGGAGGGCCAGCGCGAAATTCCTGAACCAAAAGGAAAAGAGGAGAAAGCACGGCAGATCCTCGCGATGGAGATTGATTCCGGCCCGTTTTTCCGCGAAGTGACGCTGCCGATGGAGGTTGAACCGGACTGTGTTCGCGCTGAATACAAGGATGGCTATCTCTGGATTTATCTTCCCTTCCGCTGTAACGCATAAAAACCAACGCTATGAAATTTCCTGTCCTGATTCCTGACGAAACGGGAGGCGGAACCCCCTCGATTATCGCCGTGACCAATAAATCCGAAGACCAGGAAGCAACGCCGAAAGTGGTTTCGATTTTGCCGGTGCGCGGCATGGTTATTTTTCCCGGAACAGTCGTGCCACTGAGCATTCGCCGGCCAGCCTCGTTAAAAATGCTCGATGAAACTTTGCCTCGAACGAAAACAATCGGGCTTTTCAGTCAACGCAAGGAGGAGGACACCACCCCTGGCCCGGACGACCTTTACCAGATGGGGGTGAGTGGCAATGTGTTGAAATTAATTCGACAGGCCGATGATGTGGTTTTGATTTTGGTGCAGGCGCTAAAGCGGATTCAGCTTCGGAAATATTTGCAAACCGATACGTACTTTCGCGCCGAGGTGGAGCACCTCGAAAGCAAGTTCCCGCCTGAGGATAAACATTGGACTGCGCGGGTGAATAATCTCCGCGAGACGGCCATTAAGTTGCTCGACCTGACTCCCGATGTGCCGGAGCAAGCGCGCGTGATGCTGACGAACGTGAGCGATCCGGGACAGTTGGCTGACTTCCTCGCGAGTAATTTGAACATTGACGTTCAGCAAAAGCAGGAATTACTGGAAGAACTGGACGTTTCAAAGCGAGTGAGCGCGGTGCAACAGCGGATTTCATCGCAACTGGAGATTGCCCGTATTCAGCAGAAGTTACAGGAGGATGTCGCTTCGACCATCAACGATGCCCAAAAACGGGCGTTCCTGCGGGAGCAGATCAAGGCAATCCAAAAGGAACTCGGCGAAGGAGAGCAGGGGAGTGAGGAGCAAATCGCGGAATTGCGGAAACGGCTCGAAGATTCCGGCCCGCCACAGAAGGTAATGGAGCAGGTCGAGAAGGAATTGAAACGGCTCCAGTTTATTTCCCCGGCAAGCCCGGAGTATTCCGTAATCGTGAGCTATGCCGAGACTATTGCGGATTTGCCCTGGAATAAGCTGAGCCAGGACAAGCTCGACCTGAATGAGGCTCAAAAAATTCTGGATCGCGACCATTTTGACCTGGAAAAGGTGAAGCGACGCTTGATCGAATATCTCGCGGTGCGAAAGCTGAATCCTGAGGGGCGCGGACCAATTCTCTGTTTTCTTGGGCCTCCCGGTGTTGGCAAGACCAGTCTCGGACAGTCTATTGCGGACGCGCTCGGAAGAAAATTTGTTCGCATCAGCCTTGGCGGGATGCGGGATGAGGCGGAAATACGCGGGCACCGCCGTACCTACATTGGAGCAATGCCGGGACGTATCATCCAGGAATTGCGCCGTGTCGGCACTCGGAACCCGGTCATCATGCTGGATGAAATCGACAAACTCGGGGCTGATTTCCGTGGCGACCCGGCAAGCGCGCTTCTGGAAGTCCTGGACCCGCGTCAGAACAATACTTTTACCGATCATTTCCTCGATGTGCCGTTTGATCTTTCGCAGGTCATTTTCATTGCCACTGCAAATTACATCGATCCCGTTCCGGCCGCCTTGCGCGATCGGATGGAGGTGATTGAACTTCCCGGTTATACCGAGCACCAAAAGCTGGAGATTGCGAAACAGTACATCGTAAAGCGGCAATTGGCTGAGAATGGATTAAAGCCCAACCAGTGCAAATGGCAGCCCGGAGCCATAACGCACGTAATCAACGACTACACGCACGAGGCTGGAGTTCGGAACCTGGAGCGACAGATCGGAGCAGTCTGCCGAGCCGTGGCGGCACAAGTGGCGAAGGGTGAAAAAGAGCATGTTACAGTCACTCCTGAATTGGTGGAGGAATATTTGGGCCCTGTCCGATACGTGAGCGAGCGACGGTTGAAGTCGAACAAACCCGGCGTTGTCGCTGGCCTGGCGTACACGCCATTTGGCGGTGAGATATTATATATCGAAGCCACGCGTTATGCGGGAAAAGGGGCAGTTAATCTTACTGGCCAGATTGGCAATGTGATGAAGGAAAGTGTCCAGGCGGCTTTGAGCCTGGTGCGCACGCGGGCGAAGGAGTTGGGAATTAATTCTGATGAGTTCATGCAGAATGATATCCACGTGCATGTTCCTGCGGGGGCCATTCCCAAAGATGGTCCATCCGCGGGCATCGCCATGTTTACCGCGATTGCTTCGCTCTTCCTGAACACTCCAGCGCGGGCTGATGTGGGGATGACCGGCGAAGTAACCTTGCGCGGGTTGGTGTTGCCAATTGGCGGGTTAAAGGAAAAGAGCCTCGGCGCCGCACGGGCAGGTTTGAAGCATGTGATCATTCCTAAGCTGAACGAAAAAGATTTGCCGGACATTCCAGAAGAAGTGAAACGGAAAATTACGTTTCACCCGGTTGAAACCGTTGATGAAGTCCTCGCAATTGCCCTGGATAAAAGAAAAACGAGTTCGGATGGAACCAATGGAGTCGAGCGGGAAAAATCAAAAGAAAAAAAGCCGGCTCACAATCATCGAACCGAAAACTTTGAGCACCGCCATCGTTCGAAGCCGGTGCTGGCCCATAAAGCCAAGGGTCGAAAGTAATCAGGCTGGCTGGGCGCGGAGTTGCACCTCGCGCGCTGGCCTGAGGAGATGCGCGAGCGAGCGGATTGCGCGAAAGCCGCTTTCGCCCAGGTGCAGCTTCACTGCCATGTTCGCTGCGAAACGGTCGTAACCGAATGGTTTCAATTCGATTGAATCTATTTTAAATCCGGATTCGAGGATAAAATTTCCGAGTGTCTGCGCATTCCACGAGTATAAATGATGTTTCGGTTCCGCAGGATTGAAGTGGCGATAGCGCCTCTCGATCTCAAACGGAACGGAGATCCACAAAAGCCCTCCTGGCTTCAGAATGCGCTGAAAGATGGCGAGCGCTTCGACCGGTTTTAAAAGATGTTCGAGCACATGATGACAAATCACTGCGTCGATCGAGGCATCCGCAATCGCATCAGGCGAGAGGAACTCAATGCCAAGCTCCTGAAGGTCCGGCTTCAAAAACTCTGAAACATCCCAGGCAAATTTTGCTGAGCAGGTGAGCCTGGCCAGGTTCCAACCCGTCCCGGCACCGAATTCGAAAACACGGTCTGATGATCGAATATGCGATTGAAATTTTTCTGCGCGTGAGCGCTGCACCCAGGGCAAGGCAGTGGGATGAATGCCGCGTTTCTCGCCGTGATATTGGCGGCCCTTCTCGCCTTCGTAATGCTTTGGTTGCGGCATTTCGGTTGCAGTCATTTGCACTGGAATTACCCGATGCACAAGCAGAACTTCAGATGGATTCGAGCATGAACAATAAAAAAACCTCCGCCCGTGCGAGCGGAGGTTGTGAGTTTAATTCAGTTTACCGGCTGAGACGGTAGAATTTCTTCGCACCGAGTTGTGTCGGTGAGTAAGGCGAATTTGCGCCCTGCACTGTGGACCATGGCCCCGTCACGCTGTCCGCTGCCTCCAGCGTCGCGGAACCTTCCCATGACAGAGTGATTTGCGAACCAGACTTTGCGATCCCGATTTCGGGTGCTTCGGTCGGAATGTTGCCAGTGATGCTGGCATTATCGAAGCCGACGTTGATCAGGTCACCTTCAGCGCGAAGGTAAGCGCCGACGCGGAATTGCAATCCGCTGCTGAATGGGAATGGCACTTCCACGCCGAATACTCCATCCACGTAGAACCGCACGGTGGAGCCGTTGGCAACGAGCTTCAAGTGGTGTTGTCCACCATCGTTGAACTCCGGCGCATCAAAGGCAGCAATGTTAATGCCGCCGCCGGTTGGCTTATCACCCGCCTGGCCAATCTTGCGATTGTAACTCCACCCGATCGCGCTTTCGCTTAAGTCGGCAAACATAATCCAGTTGGTTCCTGTCGAATCGAGAATCCAGACCGAGCCGCGAACGCCGGTGCTGCCGTTGTCCAATTGATAGGTACGATCGATTTCGAAGGTGAGAGGCTCGACTGCGCTTGCGGCGAATGAACCTTTGGTTTGGATGCCATCGCCACCCCAGTAATTGCTGGTGGCCACGCCGGTGAACTCGAGTTGGTCGTTATCGAGCATCAATGTGGTATCCGCCTCGCCTGTTTCGAACGGAGCGGAGGTCAGAATCCATTTGGTCGCATCCGGTCCGCCTGGGGCAAAGCCATCGGTGAGGAGGCTCGTGGCGATTGCAGTTGAAGTGACGTGCACGTTTTCAATGACGCAAACTCCGTCTGGATTAGTGAGGGTAAACTCAGCCGTGCCTGGCGCGACACGTTGAATCGAGAAGGATTGAACCACTGCGCCACCCGCAGGGTAAGTGAGCGTGAGCGCACCGTTGCTTCCGTTGACCGGAGTGGCCACGGAGGGATTCGAGGAGGTGACCGTAACTTTGGCCTCTTTCGTTGCATTCAGAATGCGTGGAATGGTCACATTCACGATGGCATTCGCCCCGCCATTTTCGAGCGTGACTGAAGTGACATCAGCAAAGATGCAAGGCATCGGCCCACGCAATAGGGCGTTATCAAACGTCGCATCGACCACGTCGCGGACGGAACGCGCAAATGCGCCAAACTCGAAACGAATGCCGTTCGAGAAGGGGAATGGCACTTCCGCTCCCAGCACATTATCGACATAGAATTTCGCCGTCGAACCGTTCGCCACGATTTTCATGCGGTGATTGCCTGGCCCATTGAATTGAGCCGCATCGAGCGGATCGATGTTTGTCCCGACGCTGTTCGGATTATCGCCGGACTGACCGATCTTGCGGTTGAACTGCCAGCCACGGTCATTATCGTCGTAGGAGAAGAAGACGTAATTCGCGCGCGAGGCGTCCGTGATCCAAACACCTGTTCGGGTTGATGCGCCGCTGCCCACATGCGAAACGCGATCCACTTCGAAGGTGAGGGGTTCTTCAGGCTTCGCGGTGAAGGTGTCAGCCGTGGCGTAAGTGATGCCGGGCCAATCTTCGCTGCCGGGTGTGACGTGGAAAACAACCTGGCCGCCAGTTTGGGTCACGGTTGAGTTCGTGAGGTAGCCAGCGCCAAAGCCAGCTTCGCTGACCTGCCATTTCGTGGTGTCGACCGTGTTCGCGCTGAAGTCATCCGAGATGAGCGTGAGCAACGCGGGTGAAACGGTCACAGAGACTGATGATGACACGCATCCGCCCTGGTCATCGACGATATCAAAGGTCGTGATTCCCGGGGAAAGGGTGGATACAGAAACGGTTTGAGAATTGGTAGCTCCCGCGGCGAAGGTCAGCTTAAGTGAACCGCCAGTCGCGCCGGTTGGGATTGCAATCGCCGGATTTCGGCTGGTGATCGTTACTGTTGCCGGATCAATTTCGTTCAACATTTTTGGAATAGTAACCGTGAACGAAGGATCGTTAAGCCCCAGTTCGGTGGTAATATCGTTCGGAGTGATCTGTGTGCAGGGGAGCACTCCAGAGAGAACGAAGTTATCGAACTGAATCGTCGCGGTGTCACCCTGGGCGCGCGCATAACCGCCGAGTTCAACATAGAGGCCGGTGCTGACCGGGAAGTTAAACGTGCCGCCAAAAACACCGTCGAGGTAAACACTGACGGTTTTGCCATTCGCGACCATCCGCATGTGGTGAGCCCCAAGGTCATTCATGCTGTTGAAGGCCGTGAGCGGCGTCCCGCCTCCGGTTGGATTGCCCGGATTAATGTTTACCGCCCAGGCTGCTTCAGGATTGTTTTGGGAGAAAACAATATATTGGGAACGATCAGCGGTCGTCAGGTAAACGGCGCTTCGGGCGGAGGTTCCGGTGCGTTCCATGCTGGGACGATCCACATCAATGACGAGATTCAAATCCTCGGTAGCGACATAAGCTTCTTTTGTTTTCACCGAAGAACCAGCCCAGTACTGCACCTCGGGAGAACCGGAGATGCCAAGCTGGCCGTTGCTGGTATCAACGGTAAATCCGCCCGTGCCCGATTCGAAACCGGCAGGATTGATTTCCCATTTATTCAGATCCAGCGCGCCGTTAAAATCGTCGGCAAGAATAGTTCCGATTTTGAATGGAACTGTAACTGCGAGCTGGTTTGCCATGAGCAAACTCTGGTCATTTTGAAGCGTGAAAATTGTGCCGCCACTTTTAATGCCATGGACTTTGAAGGTTTGCGACGTTGCCCCACCCGCTGGGAAGGTCAGTGTCAGTATCCCGTTCACTCCGCCTGCGGGGATCGCTATATTGGGATCTCCGCTGATAACCTGTACCTGGACCGGTTGAGTCGCGTTGGAACCGTTCGGGATGCGCACGGTGATATCGGAGGAATCCTGGTCCACACGAACGCTGATCTGCTCCTGGGAGTAGCTGATCGCACCAACCTCAGCCACGTTGAAGTTGTCGAACTGGGTAAACGCCGTGTCATTCAGTGCCCGGGCATAGCTGCCGAGTTCCACCACGATATTGGTCGTGTAGGGGAAAGCAACTTCAGCTCCGAGGACGTCATCTACATAAAGCTTTAAGGTTTTGCCATTCGCCACGACTTTC
>JBQCGE010000457.1:0-4692 GCA_051955955.1 Verrucomicrobiota bacterium | reverse complement strand
CGGAACCGGCACAGTTTGTGTCGTTGTCGCTCCGGACCATTTCAAAACCACCGGATCCCCTGTGTAATCCTCTGCACTCGTTGCTGCTCCATCGGTGAATGTAATCGCACTCAGGACATCCCCCAGCGTTCCGTTTGTCCGAGTCAGGATCATCGCAAGTGTTCCCCCATTTTCATCTCCTCCATAGAGCGGCAATTTGAAGCTGATGTTGCCCGGGCCTGCATTTGTACCTCCGTTCAAGCGTGCAAAATTGATTCGGGGATGAATGCTCGTGCGGGTTTCCCCGCCACCGACGCGGGTGAAAACACCACCAACTAAAACACCGCCACTGGAATCCACAGCCAACGAATTAACAACCCCATTGGGGAACCGTACATTCGCTGCCGGAAATCCGGCAAACTGGTTGTAAGCAGGGTCGAGGACGGAAGTGTCCAACGGACCATCCTTTTGCAGACGCGCAAGGAAAATGCGACGCGCATTATTGTAACCGTAGAAACTGCCGCCTATCAGGATGCTGTCATCGGACTGCACCGCAAGTGTATTGACCGTGCCATCCGTGCCCAGGCCCACCGCGAATCCACGATCTACGCTTCCATCCTTGTTCAAACGCACAATCCCGGGAGAACTCAGGCTGTTGAAAGTTTGGAATGCCCCAGCGGCTATCAGCTTATTGGTCGACTGCACCCCCAGAGCGTAAATCGCCCCGTCAGCCCCGATCCCCGTCCCGTCAGCGTAAGTCGTATCGAGAGCGCCGGAATTTTGCAGGCGCGCAATTCGCCCGACCGGAACCATCCCCACACTGGTAAATTCCCCAGCGATGTAGATTCCATTAACCACATTCGGCCGAATCCTCGCGCTGAAAACCCAATTCGATCCTCCATTGGTCGAGGTCGTGTTAACGACAAAGGTCAAATTCCCGTTTGCTCCCGCATAGCTGATGTTCGTGACAATATCGGGAAAGATATTCGTCGTGGAGCCATCGGCGTTGGTTTGAACCACAAGATTATTCGTAAGACCCGAATAATAGATTTCCTGGCCGTTCTGCAATATTTGGAAATCGTTCGTCTCCCCCTTGAAATTGAAAGTGAGTTCGATCACCCCGGCATTCCCCACCACGTTCGTGCTTAACTCAAAGCGAATGGCATTAGTGGTATTCGTGACACCTGCCTGGACAAACAACGCAGGAGCAACTTCGCCTCGGACAGCATACACCGGCGCGTCAGGTCCAAGACCCGGCGAAAACGAGAGGTCTAACTGCCCATTCGGAAGCAATCGAGCTACCCGGTTCATAAGCACTCCGTCAAAGCTGCTGAATTCACCGCCGATCAGGATCTTTCCGTCCAAAAGCAATTCAATCGCGTAAACCGGACCGTTCGCGCCATTCCCGGGATTAAAGCTGTTATCGATTGATCCATCGGCATTCAACCGTGCAATTCCGTTCCGGGGTGCCCCATTCACAGAGGTAAATCCTCCCGCAACCAAAACCTTCCCGGAATCGTTTCCGGATTTATAAGCTGCGATCGCGCTCACAAAATCATTCGCACCTCCAAGCGGATCAAATGTTTGATCAACCTGCCCTTTCTTATTCAGGCGCGCGATGCGAACCCGGGAGATCGCATCAACAGAGGTAAAGTCACCCGCAATGTAAGCCGTTCCGTCCGGCATCGTATCCACCGAAAACACAGCGTTGTTCGCCCCCGGGGCAACATTGGACGCGGGTACAGTCGTAGGATCATTATCGGCGTTATATGCCAGATCAACACTCCCGGCCGGGGGAGGCCCATTAAATGGAATCGTTACGGTCGCTTTCGAGATTGGGCCAAGGGCGTAATCCTTTTCTGTGATGTTCCCTTCGCCGTCGTCGATGGTCAGTTTCCCCTTCGGATTACTCAACACCACGTGAAAATCCTCGTTGAACTCAAGCAATTGATCTGCAGCTATGGCGATCGTGATCGTCTGCGAGGTATCGTCCGGACCAAATGTCAGTGTGCCCGTCGTGGGATCAATGACATAGTCATCCGCGGCCGCAAAATCCGAGCCGGCCCGGGTGAAGGTATCAGTAGTAATGGTGTAATCGACTGACACTTCCTGCGCTTTATCCGTCGGGGGAGCGCTCAGCACCACTTTCACATCAACACTTCCGCCTTCCGGAGCGGTATAATATGTCTTTTCAATGTTAAACTGCAGTTCGCCATCGTTATCAAGGATGTCCAACTCGGACGTGCTATTTGTGCCAAGTTTGGGCGTGATGATGGAAGGTTCATTCGTTGCCGCCCGCGGATTCGCAAGCATCAACTTCCCAATCAACGCAGGTGCTGAACCAGCATTGGTGGTCGAATTGTCAGTAATCGTGAAAGGGATCGTTACACTCGTTTGAAAATTGCTAAAGACCAGCGTATTCGTCGCTGCCGGTGCGGAAAATTGAACGCCGTTGGTCGCCGTCCCGTTCGTTACCACCAAATCCACCAGCACAGTCCCCCATTCATTATCACGGGTGACAGTGATCAAGGCGGTTCCATCTTTCTCCCCAACCACGAATTTGTTCGTGGTGAAAAACAAGTTTCCGCCCAGTTGTGCGTGCGTTGCTGCCTGTGATGCGAGGAAAAGGAGCGCGATGCCAAAAGGTTTCAGTCCGCGCTTTAAAGCACACGAACCCCAGTCCGCCAGGAACAATCGACCGCTTCGCATATACAGGTTTTGGTTCGCCGATTCAAAGCACGCATTATGCCGATTCACCGCGGGAGGGCAGCAAATCTCCTTGCTTTTTCTTCAGCCGTGTTTAGACCGCGCAGTTTGCACAGGCGGCTCAGTTTTGTCGAAATCTTTCTTGCACATTATTCGGTGCTCACAGAACGTGAATCGTTCGTTTTGAAATTTAAAACCCGTCTTAATTGCTCCCGGCTTTTTTCGATGGAGCTTTCAGTCCAAATTACAAAATCAGCCAGGTCCATTTTCTTCTCCACCGGCCATTGCGCGCGAATTCTTCCCTGGATTTCTTCATCAGCCCAACCACGCTCCGTTAACCTTTTGTGCTGTGTCGCCCGACTGCATCCCACGCAAATTACCCGGTTCACCGCCTTCTCCGCCCCGGTTTCATAGAGTAATGGAATAACAACTACCGCTTCTCGCTCCCCTTCCCTATCCCATTGTTCAGTTTGGGCGAGCCATTTTTCCCGAATTTTCGGATGCAGAATCCCTTCCAATTGGACGCGAGCGGGTGTGTCCTTGAAAACTCGTTCAGCCAACCGCACCCGGTCCAGGCTGCCATCCGGCCTTAGCACCTCAGTTCCAAATGCGGAGCGAATCTCTGCCAACGCTCGTTCCCCAGGTCTCACCAGGTCCCGCGCGAGTTGATCCGTATCCACAACCTTCCAGCCAAGCTCAACCAGATACCTGGCTATCGCGCTCTTCCCCATCCCTACACCACCCGTCAATCCGTAGAGAACCATCGAGCGGGGGGTGCCTTAATTATTCAGAACGAGCCCGGTAAAAACGCGGAGCCACTTCGCCGTTATCCGTGAAAGTCGCCTTCCCATCGTTGCCGGTTTGCACCGTAGTCAACAGCTTCCAATCCTTGAGGTTCTTGGAGGTTTCCACCACCACCCGCTGCAAGGGTGTGCCAGTGACTTCCAATTGAGCCCCGTGCGCAACAACCTGGGCGGTAATCTGCGGTGCGCCAATCGGCAGGTTCAAGTTGTCGAGGTATGCCGCGTCGGTTGAGACGCTGATCGCCACATCTTTGCTGTAGCGCCACTCCAACTTCGAAACTCCCGGGAACAATTCAAACTGAAACGTGGACCACTTGCTCAAATCCGTGCTTGGCACATCCCCGGACCAAATCCCGCGCAGGACATCGTTCACGAAGAATTCCAGCTTATCGTAATTGACTTCCGAATGTACCTGGAAATTAAAGCTGCCGATGCCACCCGGAGTTTCCTCGGTTAAAACCAGTGAATTGGTTACTTTGTCCTGATGGGTTGTGGAACTCGCAATCTTGTTATCCGGCGAAGATGGATCCGTGATGACCGCCCACCCATTATTCACATAGCCAAGGCTCGATTTAAAGCCAGATTGGAAATCGTCAGTAAATGTGCGTGGAACGAATCGCGCCACGATGCTCGAACTCCCCGTGACCACGAACGTTGCAGGGTTTTGTGTGGATATCACCTGCCCTTGGGAATGGTCGAATTGCGCGAATTGAAAACCAGGGTCCGGATTCGCAGTAATCGTGACCGTGGCATTCAGCGGGAGATACTGTTCCGATGGGGTAACCGTCCCACCACCCAGGCTGGTGGCGCTGATCCGATAAGTTGGCGCGGGCTGAAAGTTATAGGATAATTGAACCTGGCCGGAGCTGGCATCAAATCCATCCACCGCAATATTATAAACCTGGCCCGCCTGAACCCCGAACGTGACCTCGCTATATTTGCCGGACCCGATTACGTCGTCATTGCTGGCCACTTCGGTCAATCCGCTCACCCGGCTCCCGGTATAGACCCCGAGCAACGTATCAAAGGTCGAACCTGCTGTGCTCAAAAACAAAATGCCGCTTTCAGCGGGCTGATAATAGAACCAAACGGAGCGCCCGCCTTCGTTCCCGGCGTGATTCGGTTCCATGAATTCCTTGGTTGCCTGGGTGCTGTCTGAACCAACCGTCCCGGAGTTGCCCGTCAGCGGAAAGGCATAGACAAA
>JBQCGE010000456.1:0-2731 GCA_051955955.1 Verrucomicrobiota bacterium | reverse complement strand
TCGCGTGACGGATGCTCAAAAGGCTTACCAGCAATGCCTCGCCCTGGAGTCGGACAACTATCTTGCGCACAACAATTTGGGCCTGATTTTATTAAATCAGAACCAACTTGAGGAAGCGATTTCCCACTTCCGCAAAGCGGTTGAAACCAGCCACGGGGATACTCTTCCGAGCGAGAACCTTGCACTCGCGTTGAGTCGCAAAAAATCTACTGAACAGTAGAAACAAAGTTATTTCCGCAGCACAAATGCTTGAACTTTCCGCCCAGCGTTCCCAATATCCCGCTCCTATTTTATGAAGGTTCTAGTTTGTGACCCCATCTCGCCGAAGGGCATCGCCCGACTGCAACAATGCCCGGAGTTAAACGTGCAGGTGCTCGAAAAGCGGCTGCCGGAATCCGAACTCATCGCGATCATCGGCGATGTGGAAGCCATGGTGGTCCGCTCAGAAACCAAGGTGACCCGCAAGGTGATTGAGTCCGCCCCAAAATTACGGGTGGTCGGTCGCGCCGGCGTCGGTGTGGATAATGTGGACGTTGAAGCCGCCACGGAGCGCGGGATCGTCGTCATGAATACTCCTGGCGGAAATACGATCTCCACCGCAGAACTCACTTTCTCCATGCTGATGGCTTCCGCCCGCAAAATTCCGCAGGCCCACATGTCGATGAAAAATGGCGAGTGGAACCGCAAAGCCTTTTCCGGCGTGGAACTTTACAACAAAACCCTCGCCATTCTCGGGATGGGGCGCATCGGCACTGAGGTTGCGCGACGCGCGATTGCTTTCGGCATGCGTGTTCTCGCTTACGATCCTTATCTTTCCCACTCGCGAGCCAAGTCGCTCCAGGTCGAATTGTTCGATCACCTGGAGGATTTATATCCGCAGGCTGATTTCATCACGGTTCACATGCCGAGGACCGACGAAACACGCGGCATGCTGAACAAGGACGCTTTTGCCAAAATGAAAAAAGGCGTTCGCATCCTGAACTGCGCCCGTGGCGGCATTGTGAAGGAAGCCGATCTTGTCGAAGCCATCAAATCGGGCCAGGTCGCAGGCGCTGCCCTGGATGTCTACGAAACTGAACCCCTCCCCGCGAATGACCCACTCCGCGAATTGCCCCAGGTCATTATGACGCCTCATCTGGGCGCCAGCACCGAGGAAGCGCAGGAAAATGTCGGCATTGAAGTGGCCGAAGCCATCGAGGATTACCTCGTTCATGGTGCCGTTCGCAACGCCGTCAACCTTCCAAACCTTGACGCCAAGACCTACAACATCGTCAAACCGTACCTGGAGCTTGGCACACGCCTGGGCCGGCTCCTCGCGCAAATTTCTCCAAAACGCAACGAGCGGGTTGAAATTACTTACGGCGGCAAAGCCACGGAACTTCCCGGCGACCCGATTTCCCGCTCGATCTTGAAAGGCTTTCTTGAGAGTGCCGGCGGGAAAGACATCAACCAGGTGAATGTCCGCACCATGGCAAATTCGCTCGGCTTACTTGTCGAGGAAATCAAATCCAACGAGCAAACCGATTACAACGAATGGCTCCATGTCCGCGTTCATTCCGGAGACCAGCAATTCTCGGCCGGCGGAGCGCTGTTTGGGGCAAAGTTGAAACCACGGATTGTTCGGATCAACAGCCAGCCTGTGGAAGTGATTCCTTCCGGCGTCCTTTTCCTGATGAACAACAAGGACAAGCCAGGAATCGTCGGCTCTCTCGGCACTTTGATGGGCAAACATGGCGTAAATATCGCCAACATGAGCCTGAGCCGCGATAAAGCCGGCGGGCGCGCCCTCACCGTCCTCAACCTGGACAGCGTTCCGCCTCGCGAATTGCTCGAGGAAATTCAGAAAGATTCGGACATTTCAAATGTCCACGTGGTTACGCTATAATCTCGGAATGCTTTACTTGAGTTCGTTGCGCACGATGGCAGTCGCTCTGGCGGTGGCTGCCTTGATGAGCTTTCATGCTTCCGCCGCGGATCGCCTCTTTGCCGACCCGGTTATTGCAAAGGGCACGAATTTCGTCATTCACGAGAGCGAACTCGAGGAAAACTTCACCGCTTTCAAATCAGCTCGGGCTGCCGTAGGACAACCGATGCCGCCCGTGCCCGAAATCGAGTTAAAGCGGCAAATGCTCGATAAAATCATTGCCACCCGCTTAATCCTTGCTCATGCCATCCCCGAGGATCAGGAAGCAGGCAAAAAACTTGCGGCCAAACTGATCAGCGATACGAAAGCGAAAGCGGCTTCTGAAAGTTCCTTCAATCGCCAACTGATCGCAATGGGAACGACCTTCGAGAAATATGAGAAGGAAATGACCGACCAGGCAATTGTGAAGGCGGTTATCGATCGGGAATTAAAGAGCAAGGAGATCGTCCTCGATCCCGAGGTGAAGAAGTTTTACGACGAACACCTCAACCTTTTCCAGGAACCTGAAAAGGTTCGGGTTCAACATATTCTATTTACTACGCGCCAAATTCCGACCGGGGAAGCACTCCCTGCCACCGAACGGCTGGCCAAACGCAAAAAAGCCGAAGACCTCTTAAAACAACTCCATTCAGCCAACCCGCCCGATTTCGCCAAAGCGATCACCGAATTTTCCGATGAGCCCGACACCGCGCAAAAGAAAGGTGAACTGGTCTTGACGAAGGGTGACAACATGTCGCCACCTTCATTCGAAACTGCCGCTTTTTCTCTCAAGCCTGGCCAGGTCAGCGATATTGTTGAAAGCCCTTT
>JBQCGE010000455.1:0-4509 GCA_051955955.1 Verrucomicrobiota bacterium | reverse complement strand
CCGCCATACGTCACGAGTTCGCCATTTTCCAGGCGCAATTCTCCCGGCCCGATCATTTTCCAGCCGTTGGGGTTTTCCCCGTTGAAGATGGTTTCCCAATTCCCATGATCCGCGGCGGCAATCATTTGCGCGGCGGCAATGCACAATAATGTCGTTAAGATTTTGATTTTCATAATGCAGTCGAAGACCGCATTTTGCGCCCGAGGTCAATCCCACGCAAGAGGGTCAGCGAAAAGAGTTAACGAACGAAACCGATTCGCAAAACCAAAGTCTGAACCGAAAGAGAGTTACAGCCTCCCCTTCATCACCGCCTCAATATCGCTGCGCAATTCTTCATGCACACCCTCGACGGATTGATTTCCATCCACGATCCGGAACCCATAGGTGCGTTGCAACTTTTGGAACTGCTCACTCATCAGCGACTGGTATCTCAGAAAGCTATCAAACAAATCGCGCGACAACCCCAGATCCATCCCGCTCTCCCAGTAATCGAGCGTTTGCGTCTTGCTCAAATTGCGCTGAACCAAAACTTCAGGTGTGGTTTGCAAGTAGAATACCGCGTCCGGCACCAGCGCGATTCCATACAGGTTCTTCAGCCAGCCTTCGTCCATGCCGCGAACCATATCCCGGGCCATGAGCGTATAGATGTAACGATCCGCCAGCACGATGAACCCGGCTTTTAACGCGGGCAAAATGACATTTTCAACCTGGTCCGCAAAGTCGGTCGCATAAAAAAGACTGAGCGTAATCCGGCTGAGAATGTTCCCTTGCTGCGCCTGCTCCAGTTCTTCGCTCACCAGCGTGGAACGTTTCAATCCCACTTGAACGGTCGCATGACCGCCCTGTTCGAGCCACTCCACCAGCTTCACGATTTGTGTCGAACGGCCGGAACCATCCGCTCCTTCCACCACGATCAATTTGCCAGTCAGCTTTTGTAAATCGACTCCGGGAATGCCATGGCCATACCATTTCTTGGGTGAAGTGGTCGGCACCACGATTTGGCTCCGAATTCTTCGTGATTTGCCCATCGTGCCTTTCATAAGGTGGAGTGCATATATTGCGCGAGTTCGATTTTGTTTTGCAGGAGTTGCCGCACGATTTGCTGCTGCACTTCCACTCGTTCATTCGCGTCAATCACGGTAAAATTGAATTCCGTGCTCATCGCCAGGTACTGCTCCAAAATCCGGCCCTGGAAGATTCGAAAGCTCTCGTAAGGATCGGTCGATAGTCGCAGGTCCATGCCCGCCTCGAAATACTTCAGTTGTGGCCGGCCATCCAAGATCCGTTGGAGTGAAACCTCCAGTTTGGATTTGAAGAAAAAGGTCATGTCTGGCAGCGCGGCAAAATTATAAATTCCCCGCACCCATTTGGGAGGACACCCGCGCACCACATCCCGAGCAAACGCGGTGAAAATATAACGGTCGCAGAGCACCAGGTATCCAGCCCGCAACATTGGCACGAGTTGGCGTTCGTAACGATCCGCGAAATCAGTCGCGTGGATCAGGCTGAACGTTGTCGGGGTGAGCAGTTCGCGCTTCTTGCCCTTGCTCGTCGCGCTTTTCACCAGCGCGGAACTATTCCATTCGCTGAAAAAGACCTTTAACCCCTCGACCTGCAACCAGCGTTTCAGGAGATAAATTTGCGTCGATTTTCCAGAGCCATCCAGCCCCTCGACGGCAATAAGTCTCCCGGGAAAGCCAAGTTCTGCAAAGGTCTTCATTGAACTGGAAAACTCTAACAACCCAGCCGGTCAGGTCAATCCATACAGGCGCAAAAGCTGCACCATGGAAAACTCCGTCACCGCTGCGAGCCAGGTGCGAACGGGTGTGAAGTTCAGCACTACGATGATCAGCACCAAACCCATCTGCGCCAGTCGGATATAGGCCTCAAAGCTCATGTTGATCGCGTTTTTCAAGACATGCGAGCCGTCCAATGGAGGGATTGGAATCAGGTTAAAGAACGCCAGGATCAGGTTCACCTGCACAAACATGATTCCAAATGGTATCAGGATCGAGGCGACATGTTCCATGCCCGCGTTTTTAGCCATGAATCCGAATTTGGTGAACGCCATCAGCACAATCGCCAGCAGGAGATTCATCCCCGGCCCCGCCAGCGCAATCAAAGTGTCATCCCGCCTCGGGTTCTTTAGGTTGCTGATATTCACCGGCACCGGCTTTCCCCAGCCAATAATGAATCCGCTCAAGGCCGAATTGGTCATCGCAAGATAGATTGCGAAGAGTGGCAAAATGACCGTTCCCACCAGTTCCATGTGCACAATTGGGTTGAGCGAGACGCGCCCAAGGGATTTCGCCGTATCATCGCCGCACTTATATGCCACCCACGCATGCGCGAACTCATGAAACGTCAGGACAGGGATAAAGCAGAGGTAAACCCACAGCCCATCCAAAAGTCGACTTGCATCCATTCGAGGCACATTACCAGAAGATTTGCCACCTCCAAAATGTTTTGCGATGCTCCTGGCTGGATCGAAAAGCTCCGGGTCAGTTCCGAATTCCAACTTTCAATTGGAGCTCACCCGCTTTTCACCGCGAATCGCCAAACGCCTTGGACTCACCAGAACAAAACGAACCAAAGCAGCCGGGCCAGCATAAGCAGCCAGGGCCATACGATGTCCCGCCCAAAACCATCGCCATCATTTTTGGCGTCATGATTGCGGGCATCATTTTTGGCATGTTGCTCGTCCTGCCTCATTACAAACCGCGCAAAGATCGCAAGCGCGGTGGCGGCCTGGGTCATATCCTCCTCACCCAATCAGTCGGGCGGGAAACCAACGGCATGATGTGGATTGCAAGTGGCACTTTCTGGATGGGCTCGGGCAGCGGTCCAGCCGATGAACAGCCCATTCACGAAGTGACGGTGAATGGCTTCTGGATGGATAAAACCGAGGTCACGAATGATGCTTTCGAGAAATTCGTGAACGCCACTGGCTATCTGACTCTCGCTGAGCGCACTAATTCCAGTTCCCAACTTCCGGGTGCGCAAGGTTCTGGTTCATATGTATTCATCCCGGCTACCAATTCCGTCGCTCTAACTGGCGAATGGCAGTTTGCGCCGGGTGCGACTTGGCGTCATCCTGCCGGACCGGGCTCATCGATTGAAAGGAAGGGAAATTATCCGGTCGTGCATGTGGCGTGGGAGGATGCTGTGGCTTACGCCAAATGGGCCGGCAAACGTCTACCTACCGAAGCGGAGTGGGAACGTGCCGCGCGGGGCGGGCTGGATCGACGACCTTACATCTGGGGTGACGAATTGCATCCCGAAGGAAAATTCATGGCCAACTTGTGGCATGAGAGTCCCACCAATACCGCGCTCGATGGATTTATCACTCTTGCTCCCGTCGGCACTTTTCCGACAAACGCTTTTGGATTGCAGGATATGGCGGGCAACGTTTCTGAATGGTGCGCCGATCATTACGATCCGAATTTTTATCAACGTAGCCCATCGCTAAACCCTCGTCCGACGAATTCAGTCGACACCGCTTCGATCAGTTCCAAAGGGAATGCGTCACTCGAACGCGTGGTTCGCGGCGGTTCCTCGCCTCAAGCGAAGATAATTCCCGCGATTATCGCCCCGCCACCCGACGCCATTTCCCGCAAAGCATGAGTCGATCCGATCTCGGTTTTCGCTGCGTTGCGGAAAAGCAATAATGAAAGTCCTTGGGATCATGTCGGGCACCAGCGTCGATTCAGTCGATTACGTCGTCTGCACCTTCGGGCGCGCCGGCGCGATTTCCTTCGAAAAGGATTGGTCTGTTTCATTCCCGCGAACTTTGCGCCAGAGGTTGCACGCAGCCGCTTCGAATCTCGCCACCGCCCACGAGGTTGGCCAGCTTCATCATGATCTTGGACGGTTCTACGCTCTGGGCGCGGAGCAGGGGAGGGGGATGGGCATTCAGTTGGCCGGGTTGCATGGCCAAACCATTTTTCATCAACCAAACCTACCCCGCGCGGCGACCTTCCAAATCGGTGAGCCGATTTACCTCGCGCGCGTCCTTAACGTTCCCGTCATTTCAAATTTCCGGGCAGCCGACCTCGCCCTGGGCGGCCAGGGTGCGCCGCTCGCCACCCTCTTTCACCAGCAGGCCTTCGCGCAAAAGGGCAAACACATTGCGGTGAATAACCTCGGCGGGATCAGCAACGTCACTTCCATCGACTGGCGAAGTCGCTCTGAACCTCGCATTCATGCTTTCGATACTGGCCCCGCCAATGTATTGATCGATCTCGCCGTCCGCCAAGGCACCAATGGCCGCGCCGCTTATGATCGAGATGGAAAACTAGCCGGGCGCGGCACCATCCATCATCAACTCATCAAACTTTGGCTGAAGCATCCATTCTTTAGAAAAGCGCCGCCGAAAAGCACCGGCCGCGAACTCTTCGGGGAACCCTTTTATCGGAAAGTCGTTGCCGAAAATGAAAGCCTCTCCACGCCCGATTGGGCTGCCACCTTTGCGGAATTTACCGCGCGGTCCATCGCGCTTAATTACAAGCT
>JBQCGE010000454.1:0-3253 GCA_051955955.1 Verrucomicrobiota bacterium | reverse complement strand
GAAGGGGAGAAATGCGGTCTGGTTCTTATTCGCCAATTCGGAAAAAACAGCTTCGAATTTGGTCGTGTAATCCTCGCCCATGCTCGGGGGCATTTTCATCCCGGCGATAAGAATTTTTGCGTCCGGATACTTTGCCCGGACTTTCTCAATGATTCCTTGCAGGTTTTTTCCGGTGCTCTCAGGAGAGATTCCGCGGAGGCCGTCATTCCCGCCGAGTTCAAGCACTAAGACATCTATCGGTTGTTTCAGGAGCCAATCGATCCGCCGCAACCCGCCCGCTGAAGTATCCCCGCTCACGCCGGCATTTACCACGCGATAAGGCAAACCGACTTCATCGATCTTTTTCTGCAATAACGCCGGGTATGACTCGTCCGGATCAACGCCGTAGCCGGCTGATATGCTGTCGCCGAAGACGAGAACTGTTTTGATACCCGTTTCTGCTGCAACCAGTGAAACCATCGAGCAGAAAAAAATGATCAGAAAAATCCTGGCCATACCGGAAAGGTTCTGGTGATTTCGCCCAAGGTCAATAGGGTCTGCGTGCTTAACGCGATTTCTTTTTTATCGTCCCGCTTGCATCGCAATTTGGTATCCCTCAAGAAATTTGCGGGTCATGGTTTCCGCTGAGAGGTACTCGCGTGCCCAAGCTAAGGTCGGCTGATCCACGATTCCTCGGGCGAAAAGGGGATGGTTCATTGCGGTTTCCAAAGCCGCGACAAACGAATCCAGCACCCCAGGCTCAAATAGAATGCCATTGCGGCCTTCATGCACATAATCCGGAATTCCACCTGTCCTGCTTCCAATCACCGGGATACCCGCGACGACAGCTTCCTTGACCGAATTTGGGCTGTTATCTGCGCGAGAAGCATGGATAAGGAACGTTGCTCGTTCGAACTCAACAGCAATCTGCTCCGCGTTCAAGTCATGTTTGAACACAATGCGTTTAAAAAAATCCGGTGATATGCGACCCTGGACGTCTCTGGCAAAGCCCTGATCCACGGAACCGATCCAGGTTAACTCAAAATCGTATTTGGAGCAGAGCCGGTTCAATCCTTCGAGCACAAGGTCCCCACCTTTTGCATATTGAAACCCACCCAGCGCAATCAATCGGACTCGGCCGTTTTCGGGTTTCCTGGTCACCTTTGCAAAGATCGGATTTGGCGCATGTTCAACCTGCAAAAGGGTGAGGTGTGGATAGCGCTGCCGCAGATATTCGATGGCGAACTTTGATTCTGCACTGACCACCTTTGCTTTTTTAAGGGCGCGAGGTTCCAGAAATCGAGCAATCTGCATTTGCCGATTCAAAGGGAATACATCTCCCAGCCAGGTCAAAATCCCTTGCATCGTAATCAGCGCTGGATAGCCAAGCCTTGTTGCAATTGAAGCAGCGCCGAATTCTGTTCCCCATGCATGCACTACATCGGGTTTAATTTGTCGGAGTTTTTTCCGAATCAACATCGTGTCCAGCCAATATAAAGTCGCGCTACGCAGTCCGCCGGGAGTCTTGATGCAGTGAAAACGTGTGTTATTTCGTTGGAAAGTCAGGTTGTCTTCGAACTGGCCACGGACGGCGATAATATCGAGTGCAATGTCATTCCGATCGTTTAACTGTTCCCAAAAAACCCGCTGCCAGGTCGCAGGATGCATACGCGGAATGCGGGTCAGCGGTTCGGGAGGATTTGGGAGGCGTTCGACTGGGAAATAACTGAACCAGGCTACTTTCAAAGGAGCGTGATTGCCTGGATTTCCACTTGGCGACATAATATCAAGGCAAATTGCTCCACATTTAAATCCTTCCTATCAAGCCCAATCTCGGGCTTGGCTATCGCGGCGTATTTGCATACAAACGGGATACATGTCGCGCCACTCCATTTCTCAGACGCTTGGGCTGGGTATTAGCCATTTCCGCGTTTTGCTGGGAAAACTCTGGAGTGCGGAAGCGAAAATCAAAGGCATCACCCTTGGGGGTTCGGTGCGGTTTGAAGGCCGGGCAATACTTTCTCGAGCGCCTGGGTCCAGCATGATTCTGGGGCCGGGGGTTTGTATCACAAGCGCAACTCGTGGGAATCCGCTCGGCTGTTTTCAGCCGAGCGTGTTGCGCACCCTGGCTTCTGGCGCTGAACTGGTGCTGGAAGAAAAGGTTGGCTTGAGTGGGGCGGTAATCTGCGCCGGCAAGAGTATTCGCATCGGCTCCCGGACAATCATTGGATCAGGCGCAATGATCATTGATAATGATTTCCACACCTGGGACGAAAAGGTTGGATGGGTGAATGAATACACCGAAAATGCCCGGCCCATCATCATTGGGCGCAATGTCTTTATCGGGGCTCGCGCAATCATTTTAAAAGGGGTGGAAATAGGTGACCATGCGATCATCGGTGCAGGAGCAGTAGTGACGCGCAATGTGCCGGCGCATGCAATTGCCGGGGGCAACCCTGCAAAGATCCTGAACGCGGCTTTATCTTCCAGTCCCTGAGTGTTCAGGTTTCCAACACGCTCCTACCGAGCAGGTGGATTCCAGCTTTCAGGAATTTCGTGGAATTTGGCCTCTCTTTGCCTAAAGTGCAGCCGTGCAGAAACGTGCCCTCCATGCTGTCGGAGCCAACTTCCTCTGGTTGGCGGGCGAACGTTTGCTGAGGATAGTGTTGGGGCTTTTTATTTTGGGTTATGTCGCCCGGTATCTTGGCAAAGTTCAATTTGGTTTGCTCAGTTACGCAAGCAGCATGACGGCTATTTTTGCCGTTATCGCGAACGCCGGGATTGATGGAATCGTCATTCGCGAACTGGTCAAATATCCGGAGAAGAAAGGGGAGATTCTTGGATCCGCATGGGGCATAAAATTTTTTGGCGCAATTTTGATTGTGGTTGGATTTGGAGTGATGGCGGTAGTGCGGAGGCAATCGGAGTTCTTCGTTCTCGCGGTGGTGATTTCGCTCTCAATGCTTCCTCAGTCCTTTGAAGTGATTGATCTCTGGTTTCAAAAATTGGTTCAATCCAAGTTCACGGTTAAGGCTAAGACCTTTGCCTACATCTTCAGCGCCCTGACGAAAATTCTCCTCATCGTTTTCCATGCGCCTTTGATTTTTTTCTGTGCAGCACTTGCGATGGATGTTGTTTTTTATGCGCTTTCACTTGTGTTGGTTTACTCCAGGACCGGTGAAACCCTGCAGAGTTGGCGCTTTCGACTGCCTGTCGCTCGTGAATTACTTCGGGATGGCTGGCCGTTGATTATTTCAGGAGTTGTCGTCGCGCT
>JBQCGE010000453.1:0-4921 GCA_051955955.1 Verrucomicrobiota bacterium | reverse complement strand
AACACGGCCCACCACGGAAGTGCAGGTCTGGATCATTTTCCGCAAAATGTATTTTTCGCGGACGATTTCGAGGTAATAGAGGAGGTTTGCGGCTGATGGCACAGCATCGCTCAAGGCGGTGAGATAGGGAATGCCGCCGATTGATTCGAGCTGTTTTTTGTCCTTGAGACGCTGTTGGAGAGTGATGAGGTCGATGGGCTCCTTTGAGTCGTACATTTCCACAACTGAGTCGTAAATGACCTGGTGGCGCAGATCGTAGAAGACTTCGACCCCTTTTTTGAATTTCTCGATGCAGGTGCCGAGATTTTCGTTAGGCGCGAGCAAAATACAGCCTAGAACCCCCTGCTCCGCTTCAATGGAATGAGGTGGCAGGCGGTCGATATGCTGCGGCGCGGGAAGATTGGCGGAGTGACCGCCCTTGGAACGGCGGTTTCCACCACGTTTTTGATGCTCCACCGGCGCGCCACCCGACTCGACTCCGTCAATCATTGGACGGGAAGGTTAGCCTATCAGATGAGACAGACAAACCGATTCAGGAAAAACTTACCCCAAGGCCATTCCCAAGTTCTTAACTGTGGAATGCAGCTTATCCACAAACTTATTCACATTCCTACACTTGGTTTCTTCTATAAAAATCGAGGGTTCGCTTCAGACCTTCCTGCCAGCCAATTTTGGGGTTGAAACCAAGTTCAGCGCGGGCGCGGGAAATGTCGGATTCAGAAAAACGAATGTCTCCCTCGCGAGCGGGTGCGAAAGTGGGAGAAATTTTGTGACCTGTTAAAATTTCCAGTTCCTTGAGCAAATCCAGCAAGGTGATGCTTGAACCCATGCCGATACTGAAGACTTTGCCAGGAGCAGTGGACGATTCGGCGGCAAGCATATTTGCGGCGACGACATTATCGACGTAGACGAAATCGCGGCGTTGCTGGCCATCGCCATAAATCGTGGGGGAACTTCCGTCGAGTGCCTTGCGACAGAAGAGGGCGATGACTCCTGAATAAGGCGAAGCAGCATTTTGGTTGGGACCGAAAACATTGAAGTAGCGGAGCGCGACTGTTTGCAGACCATGAAATTGGGTGAAGATCTGGCAATATCTTTCCGCGGCGTATTTTTGGAGTGCGTAAGGGGTGAGCGGGTTGACGGGCAGCGATTCACGGGCTGGCTCGTTCAGTTCCCCATAAATGGCGGAACTGGAGGCGAAGATGAATCGGCGCACGCCATGTGTGCGGCTTAACGCGAGCAAACTTAGGGTCGCATCGAGATTTTGCTGGTTTGTCTCCTCGGGCTGCTCGATCGAGAGCGGCACGGAAGCAACGGCGGCGTGGTGAAACACCCAATCGCAACCGGGAATGATCTTCGCAAGGAGAGCTGCATCGCGAATATCCCCCTGCACAAATTGGAGATCGTTCCGGCCATTGGCCCATTGCAGGTTCGCGAGTTCGCCAGTGCTGCAATTATCGAGCACAATCACTTTTGCCCCGCGGGCAATCAATTCGCGCGATAAATGCGACCCGATAAACCCGGCTCCGCCTGTGACCAAGACTTTCATGGATCAGTGTGACAATTCAGGAGTGGAGCTGTTCAACATCAGCTTCATTCGCAATGTTTGGAATATTGCGCTTTGGAACAAATAGCGAAGTAATCCACGCCAGCCCACAGCAGATGATCGTGCCAATCAAAGTGAACCATGGCCATGCAATTCCGCCCTGGGCGCCGCTGGGTGTTGTGATCCTAAGTTTTTCCGTAATCCAAATCATCGCCAGGAGCGAACCGATCATGCCGACAAAAATTGGAATGGCTGAGCCGCGCTTCCAGAAAAGGACGAGGCCCAGGCTGCCCAACAGCGCGCCGCTGGTTAAGCCGCGCAAAGAAAATGCGGCGTTCAGGACGTAAGGCACTTCACGGCTTAAATAGGCAACCACAATGAGCATTGCCGCCCAAATCACGGTCGAAAACTTGCTGAAACGGAGATAAAAAAACTCGCTTCGTTTCCCGCCGGTCAGGCCCTTGACGAAGTCCATGGTTGAGACCGAGGCGAGCGATGTGAGCGCACTGCTGACGGAGGACATTGCCGCCGCGAGGATCGCGACAATCAGAAATCCTTTTAAAAGGTGCGGCACAGCGGTAATCATGAAAATGGGATAAATATAATCATTCTTCTTGATGCCACTGCCGGGATGAACCTCAGGAATTTGAATGGGGATTGGGTTAGTCTGGTAATAGGCCCAGAGCATTGCGCCCACGAGCAGGAAAATGAGCATTAAAGGGAAAATCAAAACCGCGCTGAGGATGAGGGCTTTGCGGCCATCGGCGACTGTTTTGCAAGCCAGAACGCGTTGTACGATGAGTTGTTCGGCGCCGTGGGAGGAGAGGACGACGAATGTTCCGCCGATGACACCCATCCAAATATTAAAAGGCATGGTCAGAGAGAATTGCCCATTGAAGAAATGCAGCTTGCCGCCATCCGCGGCAATTTTCATCACCGTGCTGAAGCCGCCATCGACGAGTGTAGGGATGTAAATCAAAGTGAAAATCCCACCGGCGAGAAATAGTCCGAATTGAACGGCATCGGTCCAGATCACTGCCTTGACGCCGCCAATGTAGGTGTAAAGCAGCGATAAAAGTACGAACAACAAAATCGAGCCGAGAATGGGATCGCCAGTGCCGATGGAAAGCACCTTTTCGCCGAGCATGAGTTTAATCGGGATGGAAGCGACGTAAACCCGCACACCCGCGGCGAGGGTTTCGCTCAAAAGGAAAAATCCACCGGCGAGTTTCCGCGTGCTCTGGCCAAAAGCGTTCTCGAGCAGTTGGTAAGGGGAATAAATTTCGCCCTTCAAATAATGAGGGACCATGACGACTGCCAAAATAACGCGGGCGATCACATAGCCGACGATAATCTGAATGAAATCAATATTGTCGCCATAAGCCATTGCCGGAACGCTGATGATTGTGAGGGCACTGGTTTCGGCCGCGACGATTGAGAAGCCGCTTCCCCACCATGGGATATTTTTGCTGCCGAGGAAATAATCGCGCGTGTTGCGCTGGTCTTTTCCAAACCAGACGCCCAGCGCGATAATCCCGAGGAGGTACGCAAGGATCACCACCCAGTCTGCCGTGTTAAAATAATTCATCCCGGTGAAAATCTAATTATGCTTTGCCCCCTTCGTGCAAGGGCAATTCCGGCAGGAACCACGCGATAATGGCGGCGGGAATGAAGAGGAAACTGACCGCGAGCAGCGCCAACCGTAAATCGCTGATATTTGCGTAAATCCCAAAGAACACGGTCCCAAACGCTGCGGCAATGCGGCCAATGTTGTAACAAAAACCGGCGCCGGTGGTGCGGAGAAGCGGTGGAAAAAGGGGCGGCAAATACATGGTGAAAAGGCCAAACACACCGGAGCAAAACCCGACGAGCGGAAACCAGAATATCAACGCCTGATGGGTGCGCGGAATCACAAAGGAGCCGAAGATGCTTAATCCAAACGCAACGCAAAGGAGACAAATCGCCCGTCGATAACCGAGGGCTCGCGCCAGACCTGACGCTGCGAAATTGCCGAAAGAGGATACCGCGATGACGAGGAAGAAAACTTTGCTGACCAGTTGCTGGCGTTCGGCTGGAGTCCATGAGGCGACTTCGGGCAGGCTTTGCAGGTGCTGGATATGCCAGAACATAAAGGCCCACCAACCGGTGAGTGAAAATGCGCAAATCCCCACGACCAGCAGGGTTGTTCTGCGAATGGGTCCGCGAAAGAGATCCGCAATTCCCGGTGCAGCTTCGCCTGTGCTTTGTTTGGCTCGATGCCATTCTTCCGGTTCGGGGACGTGGCGGCGAATCCAGTAAACCATCAAGGCAGGGATGATCCCTACAAGGAAGACATAACGGGGTTGGTACCCTTTCCACGTGGACAGTAAAAAGACGGTGGCGCAAGCGAGCAAAACGCCAATGTTCACGCCCGTTTGTAAAACTGCTGCGATCCAGAGCCTCCATTTTTTGGGCCAGGTTTCCGAAAGCAAGCTGGAGCCTACCGCCCATTCGCCGCCGATGCCGAGAGCGGCAATGAATCGGCAGATCAAAAGCTGCCACCATGTTGTGACAAAGAACGAAAGACCGGTGAACACGGCATAGGTAAGAATCGTGAGGCTCAGCGCACGACTGCGCCCGAGTTTATCACCAATTCTTCCGAAGAATCCTCCGCCTAACGCCCAACCGACGAGGAAGGCCCCTTGAATCCACGAACTGTAGGTTTTCGTGTCCGCACTCCCGGGTTGCGAATGCAGGAGAGAAGCCACAAACGTCGCGGCGACCAGAGTGTAAAGATGCATTTCCAAACCGTCGAAAAGCCAACCGAGCCACGCTGCGATTCCCGATTTCCATTGGTAGGAGGAAACCTCGCGCAACGATGTGGCTTCGCGCATCACCGGTTTGGTCGGTGCATCAGCTTGGATCATCCTGAGAGTTTAGGCCCGCAGGATTGGGTGAATCAATGCATTTGTCGGTGAAAATGCCACTTGAGCGCCCGCCTCGCGCCACTTATGGTGGACGTTCTTTTATATGCTCAAAGCTGGAATTGTCGGCCTGCCCAACGTCGGTAAATCGACCCTGTTCAATGCTGTCACCCGCACGCGCAAAGCGGAAGCGGCGAACTACCCATTTTGCACGATTGACCCGAACGTAGGGATCGTGACGGTTCCGGATGCGCGTTTGGATGTGCTGGCGAAAATCGCGAAAACTTCGGTCATCATCCCGGCAGCGATTGAATTTGTGGATATTGCAGGCCTGGTGAAAGGGGCAGCCCAGGGAGAAGGTCTCGGCAACAAGTTCCTCAGCCATATTCGCGAGGTGGATGCGATTGTGCAGGTGGTGCGCTGTTTCGAAGATGAAAATATTCATCACGTAGCCGGTTCGATTGACCCGATC
>JBQCGE010000452.1:0-11506 GCA_051955955.1 Verrucomicrobiota bacterium | reverse complement strand
TTTGCTAATGAGAAAAGCGGTAAGGAACCCCACCACGGTGATGAGCCCGGTGAACCCGTGCGCATATTCGAATGCTTCCGGAATCATTGTGTCCGAAAGCATTGCCAGGATCGCTCCCGCGGCGACCGCCGTAGTCCCGGCAATCACCTGCTCTGAAAAGCGGGCGAAGATCGCGAACCCGGCCCATGCCGCGACACCAGAGATAACAGCAATGCTGATCCAGACGCCGAAAGTATAAAGGGCGGTGCGTCCCGCTTTTTTCATTCCCGAGGAGCTTGATAGCCCTTCCGGCAGGTTGGAAAGGAAAATTGCAACGACCGCCACGAGGCTCACACCTTTCCCTTCCAGCATGCTCACACCGATAACAATCGATTCCGGGATTCCATCCAGCAGCGCCCCGAGTGCGATTGCAAGGCCGCTTCCCGGTTGTTGTGATTCACGCTTTTGCTGGTCGCCGGAACGTTTTCGATGTTTGGCTCCGTAATGATCGAGAATGGTGCTTGCAATTGTGTAAACAAAAGCTCCACCGAAGAAACCGATCGCCGTCGCGATGAACCCGCCCTCCTTATAAGCTTCCTCCATCAAATCGAGCGAGAGGGCGGAAATCAGCACTCCGCTTCCAAACGCCGTGATTGCGGCGATCCCTCGTTGCGGCAGTCGCAGGAAAAATCCGACAAGCGCTCCCAAAATCAGCGCGGAACCTGCGAGCAATCCCCAACCCCCCGCCGCCCATGCACCGTTTCCCATTGGGTAAATTCGCCCGGAGCAGCGAATTCTCAAGAGGCAGGGCAGGATTCAGAATCAATGAACCCTGCATTGGAAAGCGGCATTATACGCCCCGTAGGGTGTAACCGAATTATTCCCGCGCAAATTTGTGCAATCGCCCAAACTGGCTCCATTCCGTGATGATTAAATTTCCATCCTTGTCTATGGACCCTCCATGAGGCGAGTTGCAGATTCCTTCACTCCATTGATCGGGAGGCAAACCGAAATTCGCGCGTTGTTTTTCGTTTGGATTATCACCGACCTGAGCGACGATCTGGTTGTTTTTATCGAGCAGAGTAACCCGGCCCTGGAGTTCGGGGAAGAGCGCATAATCCCCTCGAATGTGAACAGCGGCAGGCATACGCAGATCTTTTTGGATCACTTTCATGAAATTGCCATCAAGGTCCCAATATTCGATCCGGTTGTTGTTTCGGTTGCAAACCAGCAGGAGCGGTTTGCCCTGGCGGGTATCCAACGCAATGCCATGGCACGTATTGAATTTGCCCTCTTCCTTTCCTGGACCCCCGAAAGCTTTTACGAAATTCCGATCCTTATCAAACTTCAGGATGTAATTTGAGCCGTAACCATCGGCAACGTAAATCGAGCCATCCGGTCCGACCGTGAGCGCGCAGGGATTAAATCCTTTCTCATCTTTATAGAGTCCCGACTTGGCCGGGTAATGACTTGTCCAAACGGAATCGCCGTTCAATTTCAGTTTCGTGACCTCGTGGTCTGAAGGACGCGCCGCGTAAATAAATTCCTCCCCGTTCTCGTTGCGCAATTCCATGGCGTGAATCCGTGTGGGACCGCAGGAGCGAACATATTTGCCATCGGGAGAATAGACGGCGATACCGCGAGGGGTATCTGTGCTGACATAAATATTGCCAGCCTTATCGATCACCGCCCCCCCGTGGCACGGCCCGAGTTGTTTCTGCTCCGGATGATCATCAAAGAAATGTGGGACTTCCTTGAATTTGAGATCCTCGGCGCGAGTGCTGAAAGCCATGGCGGAGGTGAGCAGCAGTAATAGAGATGCGTTAATCAACTTCATGCGTTTAAAGGTGTGAGCTGAGTTTAGGAGAGTCGCCCGTAATTTCAAAGCTTGAAATGATTCTCGTTGCTGACCTTCGGAGCCGTGTTTGCCAGTGGATTACTCCTCACATCGGGTCAATTTCGAATTCTGCGCATCCACGCATTGATTAGCCTGACTTTTACAACGTTGCGTTTGCGTTCTCATTTCAATGTCCATCCAGATATGAGAAACCTCGCTGTCTTAAGCCCTAAATCTTTTACATTAAACAGGTTCGGCATTTCAGCCGATACCCAATGCAAGGGCGTGGTACAGCCGTTGCTTTTACCCACGTTTCTTGGCAATGAGATTATGCCTGCCTTTACGAATGGGATTCTCCTGGGTGGTTTCAGCATTGAGTGCCGCTGCGCTTTGCACAGTCGCGGTCAATGCTCGGAATCCATTGGCTTTACCGGCCGTTGGAGAATCGGAACTAAACATTATTGCACCCACGGTGCTGGAATTAAATCGCGTCACCACCAAGGCGCCTGATCCAGCCGTCCCAGCAGATTGGAATTTCATCGGGGCGAATTTCGCCGCGATTCTGCCAACCCCTTCGGACTTCCAGGTCACGGTGGACGGAAATCCAGTGACGGTGACTGAAGTTGGTTTCAAGCGCCGCCCGCTTTATGCGCCGCTGAAAAAGCGGGATTTGCGAATTGGCAATTCACTTTATCTGCGCCTCGCGAACCCGGTTGGCGAAGGACACAGGGTTGTTGTCAGTAATGCCTCGGGAGTTTTGTGGGACGACACGAAAATTTCCTTCAGTGCCACGACTGATTCGCTTCGCCGCAACCCCGCCATTCATGTCAACCAAACGGGATACATCCCAGGCTTTAGCAAAAAAGCGATGGTCGGTTATTATCTCGGGTCACTCGGGGAGCTGACAATTTCCGCAAGCGAATTTCATTTGGTCAACGCTTCCACGCATGACATCGCATTTACGGGACCCTTGAAACCTCGACCCGATGTCGGCTGGAATTATAACCCGCTTCCGTACCAGCAAGTGCTCGAAGCCGATTTCACGGAGTTCAACACGCCAGGCGAATATCTGCTCGAAGTTCCGGGCATGGGAACTTCCTTCCCATTTTTAATCAATGATGGAACAGGCGCCGCGTTCGCGCGCGCCTTCGCGCTGGGGCTTTATCACCAACGTTGCGGCACTAATAACGTGTTGCCTTATTCCCGCTTTGAACACGACGTTTGTCATGCCGCTCCCGCCCAGGTCCCAACCATGGACTTCACCGCCGTGAATCGTGAACTGGCCGGCATGAGTTCGGATTATGCCAACAACCCCTTGCACACCGCCCCGCAATTGAAGGATGTAAATTCTTCCCTATACCCCTTCATCAACCAGGGCCCAATCGACGTTTCTGGCGGCCATCATGACGCTGGGGATTACAGCAAATACACCATCAACAGTGCTTCCCTCGTGCATCATCTCATCTTCGCGGTAGATTCACTTGCCGGGGTGGGGGACCTGGATAACATTGGTTTGCCTGAATCCGGCGATGGTATTCCAGACCTGTTGCAGGAAGCAAAATGGGAAGCGGATTTCCTCGCCAAATTGCAGGAGGCTGACGGAGGCTTTTACTTCCTCGTTTATCCCCGCGATCGCGAGTACGAGGATGATGTATTGCCCGACCACGGCGATCCCCAAATTGTTTTTCCAAAAACAACCGCCGCAACCGCTGCAGCCGTGGGAGCCCTTGCCGAAATCGCATCCTCACCGCGCTTCAAGCAACATTATCCCGAAGCCGCCGCGAATTATTTGGCCAAAGCCAAACTTGGCTGGGATTTCCTCACCCGGGCCATTGCGAAATATGGCAAGAACGGCGCGTATCAAAAGATCACACATTACGGCAACGAGTTCATGCACGATGATGAACTGGCCTGGGCGGCTGCGGCCTTGTTTGTGGCCACCGGCGAGCAAGGATATCACGATCAACTCCGCGCCTGGTTCAATCCTTCCGACCCGAATACCCGCCGCTGGTCTTGGTGGCGAATGTTCGAGGGATACGGTTGCGCGGTTCGCGCCTATGCTTTCGCCGCACGTAGCGGTCGGTTGGGTTCCGTCCAGTTGGATGCCAATTACCTGAAATTGTGCGAAGACGAAGTCGTGGCCGCAGGGGATGATATCGCCCGCTTCGCTGAACAGACCGCTTACGGCACAAGTTTTCCCGACCCGAACAAGTCGTTCCGCACCGCGGGTTGGTATTTCTCAAGCGAACGGTCGTTTGAAATGGCAACGGCATATCAAATAACGCCAAAGCAGCGTTACGTCGACGCGCTCGTCAGCAACATGAATTACGAAGGCGGCTGTAATCCTGTGAATGTCTCCTACATTACGGGCCTGGGCTGGAACCGCTGGCGTGAAATCGTGCATCAATACGCCCAAAATGATCATCGCGTTCTCCCACCCAGCGGGTTGCCGCTCGGCAATATCCAGGGCGGATTCGCCTGGTTGGAAAATTACAAGACCGAACTCGGTGCGCTTTGCTATCCGCCCGATGGCGCGAGCAGCGCTCCCTATCCCTTTTATGATCGATGGGGTGACAGCTTTAACACCACCACTGAATTTGTGGTCGTGGACCAGGCCCGCTCACTCGCCGCCCTTGCGTTCTTGATGGCCCGTACACCCGCGGCAAGTTCACCAGGCAAACCAGCCATTGCAGACATTGTTGGGCTGCCCGACACAATTCCCGCGGGTGAACCCGTGACGGCGTCGCTTCAAATTGATGGTGAAGATTTGTCGCTCGCCCGCATTGTCTGGGAGGCGCGCGATCAGGAACCGTTCATTGGTGCTCAATTCACTTTTGCGCCGAAGAACCCAGGTGAGCAATGGATCGAGGTGGAAGCGCAAATGCCCGACGGCCGCCGGATTTACGCCACGAGCAGCATTACGGCATCGACAAGCGAAACCAGCGCGCCGAACAGCTTTCAGTCCGCTCCACTGAGGGTCACTCCCGAGATCATTGCTTTATATCATCTGGATGCGGACGGTGCGGACGCGACTGGCCGCAATCCGTCTCTCGGCCTTTCGGGCAATGCAAGGCTCGACAGCTTAAACCTTGGTTGGATGAGTTCGCGCTCCGGCAAGGCCCTCCATTTCGACGATCTTGGGGACAAGGCAACCGTCACGATTCCATCGGTGTTGCTGAATGGCGATGCAGACGCCGAAATCACCCTTGAAGCGATGGTTTTTGTGAATTCACTAAGGGCATGGAACCGCGGCTCAGCCCGGATGCTCTCTCTGCAAAATAACTGGAACGCCAATCTGGAATGGATGGAAGATACCTACACGGGGGCGCATCTCCGTGGCGGGACCGAATTTGATCTTACCGGTTCCGCATTGGGCACTGCCCTTGCGCCCGCCCAATGGCATCATCTGAGCATCACTATCTCGCGCTCTGGATATTCCACCCGCGTCGATGGGATCGAACTCTCCGCGGCCAGCAGTTCTGAATTTGCCAATTGGAGCACTGGCTCCAGTACCCTTGAAATTGGCAATTTCGACGGCTGGATCGATGAAGTTGTCATTCGCAACAAACGCTCAGTCATCACAACGCCAGTGCCTACACCCGATACACTTCGCACCCGCATCGAATTGAACAATGGGCATCTTCAGGTGAAGTGGAATGCGATGGTTGGAAAAAGCTACAAGGTCTATGCTGTCTCCGCGCTGGGATCAGCACAGGATAAACGGCTTGTAGGCAACGTTATTGCCGAGAGTTCTGATGGCTCCTTTGATTTTCAGCCAACGGAGTACAAGGCGTTCTTCCTCGTGGAACAGGCCAATTAAATGAAGAATCACAAGGGGTCGCGCCCTCGCCGAATTCCCCTCGGTGAGGCGCCACCCTGACAAGCCTGATTTAAGGATCTGCTCACAAATAGGTTCGCAAAGCCAAACTTTACCCGCCGGAACTTTGCCCAATAACCAGGTAATTAGGGCTCCCATTCTTCGCCAAATTGTAACAGAAATCAGGCTTTCCAGAATTCCTCCTTTCGGGCAGGGTTGCGTTTATGCCCACGCGTTCGCTCACGAACTGGCTGGCCAAAGCGCCTTCGCCAGTTTTCATCACCTACGCTATTGCCGTGGCTTTTTGCACCTACTTCTGCATGTATGCATTCCGCAAGCCATTCGCCGCGGCGACGTTTCATGGCGAATATTTTGCGGGAACAGAAGTGGCTTTAAAGACGGCAATCGTGATCAGCCAGATCATTGGCTACGCCCTTTCGAAATTCGTCGGAATCAAAATCTGTTCCGAAGCAAAGCCGGGCGAACGGGCCTGGCTTCTCATTAAACTGGTGCTTTGGGCGGAAGCTGCTCTCGTCGCCTTCGCGATCGTCCCGGATAATTGGAAGATCGTTCCTATATTTTTGAATGGCTTGCCCCTCGGCATGGTTTGGGGCCTCGTGGTGTCCTACCTCGAAGGTCGGCGCACTTCAGAACTGCTGCTTGCGGGCCTGAGTTGTTCCTACATTGTCTCGAGCGGAATTGTGAAGGATTTTGGCCGCGCCTTGATGGAAGGAGCCGTGGCTCAATGGTGGCGGGGAATTCCAGTGATTGGCCCCGCCCTCGCCTCGCTCACAGGTAATGTCAGTGAAGAATGGATGCCCGCGGTTGCGGGCTTTTATTTTTTACCCTTGTTCATTTTATCTGTTTGGGCGCTGAACCAGATACCTCGCCCAAGTGATGCAGATGAGGCGGAGAAGGTTGCTCGCAAACCGATGAGCCGCCAGGAGCGCCTTGCCTTTGTGCGGCAGTTCACACTTGGAATCATATTGTTATGCGGTGCTTATTTCTTTTTGACCGCTTACCGCGATTTTCGGGATAATTACCAGGTCGAACTTTTCGATTCGCTCGGCTATTCCTACGATCATAACAAGACGATCATTTCCCGGACCGAGACCCTGGTGATGTTTGGCGTGATGGGCGCGCTTGCGTTGCTCAATGTCGTTCGCGAAAATCGCAAAGGATTGATCGCCGCCTTCGGCGTGATGACGGGAGGCCTGTTACTAATGGGGGGGAGCACGCTGATGCTGGAAGCACATTGGATCAGCGGCTTCTGGTGGATGACACTGATCGGCCTCGGCTCTTATCTGGCATACGTGCCCTACGGCTCGCTTTTGTTTGATCGGTTGATCGCTTCCACGCGTGTGACCGGCACTGCCGTCTTTGCAATTTATGTTGCGGATGCGGTGGGCTATACCGGATCTGTTGGGGTGCAGCTCTATAAAGATCTGGCTGAAGGGGACATTTCGCGCCTTAGTTTTTTCAAGGGATTCACCTATTTCATGTCGTTGTTCGGTGCGGTTTGCCTGGTTTGGAGTTGCGCGTATTTCGTGCGAAAACAGAAGCAGGCCGAAATCATTCCCACACCGCAACCTACTCCTGCCGCTGTTTAACATATGAAAGCGCTACACTTATTTCTTTTACTCGTCGGATTGGCGCTGGTGCAAACGCAAGCCCAGGTTCAAAACATTAAGCATTTCATCATCATTGGATGCGATGGGATGAGCCCGGATGGTGTGATGCACGCCAAATCACCAGTCATGCGCCGTATGATGAGGGAGGGGAGCTATACAATGCATGGACGGGGAGTCATGCCCACTTCCAGCAGCCCGAATTGGGCTTCGATGATCATGGGGGCTGGCCCTGAACAGCATGGGGTGACTTCTAATGATTGGGAGACAAATAAATTCGAAATTTCCCCAATCGCTGTTGGCTCCGGTGGCATGTTTCCGACCATTTTTGGCCTGTTGCGTGAACAACGCCCGGAATCGGTGATTGCCTGTTTTCACGACTGGGATGGGTTTGGCCGGTTGTTTGAACGGAATGCCGTAAACAAAATTGAAAACCCAAAAGGCCCGACGAACACAACGGAGCATGCAATCCAATATTTCATGCAAACAAAACCCACCTTCCTCTTTATCCACCTGGATCACGTTGATCACGCCGGCCATTCCATCGGACATGGCACACCGGAATATTATGAGGCGGTTGATGTCGCGGATAAACTGATCGGCAAGGTGCTGGATGCCGTGCAAAAAGCCGGAGTCTCCGATAGCACCCTGGTCCTCGTGACCGCCGATCACGGTGGAAAAGGAAAAAGCCACGGCGGAGCCACCATGGGTGAACTCGAAATTCCGTGGATACTTGTCGGGCCCGGAGTCAGAAAAGGCCACGAACTGAAATCACCTCTGAACACCTATGACACTGCACTCACCGTTGCATATACCTTCGGCCTCAAACGTCACCCCGCATGGATCGGGAAACCGGTCCTCGAAGCTTTTGAAATAAATCGTTAACTTCGTAAACTTTCCAAGCGGGGGTCCAAGATTGGGTCGAGCTTTTAAGTGTTTTCTTTCCCCTCGGTGACGTCTTCGCGTCTGAGTTGAAAAATGTCTCGGGACCGTCTTAATTTGTTGATTTAACCCTGTTAAATTTTTGCCTGTAAGACCCTCACCTCCGCCCTCGCTATTGGCATTTATCCTCGGTCAGGGTAGAACCGTTGCGGAATGAGAATCCAATCCATTCACGCGCATTTTGATGATTTTGAGTTTGTTGCCTCAGGTTTGTTCACTCTCTGGCGACAAATGCCAGACCTGCATCTAAAGTCGCAAGTAGTTGTCTGCACCGATGGAAAAGCGGGCCACCATACCCGGCCACGAGAGGAAACCATGCAAATCCGCATCAAGGAACAGCAGGCAGCGGCGAGGGTGGGGGAGTTCGACTTCCAAATGCTCACTTATTATAACGGGACCGTCCCACGTGAAGCCTGCCTTCAGGTCACCGTCCCGCTACTCGCAGCCCTTTGGAAGGCCATTCGAGATTTTCAGCCCAATTATCTTTTCTGCCCTCCCATCCCGTCTGATCCGCGTGCCGGCATTCATGTGGATCACGTAGCGGTTTCCGAAGCGGTGCGAAAGGTGGCTTATATGATCAACGTGCCGCATGCCTTCACCCCGGAATATCCGGACGATGAAAAGCGTTCGGAGCAATGCCCTGTTCCGGTTATCCTGACTGTTTATGATGGATACATGGCAGGGGCGAATGCGTATGATCTCGCCGTCGATGTCGAGGACGTATTCGATTGGATTTGCAAGATGACCTGGTGCCATCAGTCCCAAATTGCAGAATGGCTCCCGTGGGTGGGACGTCATGAAATGACCGCGCCTCTAAACATTGAGGAATGGCGCGTTGCATTGCGCAAACGCTTTCAGAAACGAAATCGTGAAATGGGAATTCAATCCGAACGCATTCACGAATTTTTTACAGTTACTGCATGGGGAACGGTTCCAGGACTCGATCAACTCCTGCAGGATTTCCCCGGTATATCCAAAAATTTCTCGAACCTTGAGGCCTTGGATAAACGTCTTCAGCAATGGAGAGGTGAATCATGAAAAGCACCGCGCTTATCCTTCTTTTTTGTTCGGTGCTGTGGGCCAGTGCCGGAGTACCTACCCTAGCTCCGAGATTTGCGAGGACGGCAGAGGAATTACTGGCCGCCGCTTCAATTTCAGACAAGGGATGGGAACGTCTGGCGCATTTTTGTGATTATTTTCCCGGCAGGTTGAGCGGTTCCACGAATCTGGAAAACGGGATCGATTGGATGGTGGACGAGCTAAAAAAAGATGGTTTCGAAAATGTGCATACGGAGGAAGTCACCGTCCCGCACTGGGTCCGAGGAGAGGAGTCGGCTGTTGCCCTCACCCCGATCGAATACAAACTCCACATGCTCGGCATCGGTGGAAGTGTTGGCACAACCGGCGTCACCGCCGAGGTGTTTATCGTTCGGGATATGGATGACCTGGATGCGCGAGCGAGCGAAGCGCGTGGAAAAATTGTTTTGTTCAACACGCCATTCACTACCTACGGTGAAACCGTGAAGATTCGAAGTCGCGGTGCAATCCGCGCAGCATCCGCAGGCGCAGTCGCAAGTTTGATCCGATCCGTGAATTCATATTCGATGCGCACACCGCATACCGGCATGATGCGTTACAGCGATTCCGTTCCGAAGATTCCGCATGCGGCAATCACGCCGGAGGACGCGGACTGGATCGCTCGAATGCAGGCTCGAGGTGAGAATGTAACGGTTCGGTTGAGAATGGAGGCACAAACGCTCCCGCCAGCAAAGTCGAGAAATGTCATCGCCGAGATCCGTGGAACACAGCAGCCCGACCAATATTTTTTGTTGAGCGCACATCTCGACTCATGGGATGTAGGCCAGGGCGCGATGGATGACGGCGGAGGCTGCCTCGCCGTCTGGGAGGCGATGCGCCTGATTAAGGAACTTGGTCTGAAGCCAAAGCGCTCGTTGCGCCTGGTGCTTTATACCAATGAAGAAACTGGCACTGAGGGTGCACGGGCTTATACTCGGGAACACGCGAGCGAATTGCCAAACTTCTATGCCGCTTTTGAAACTGACGAAGGAGTTTTTCAGCCCAAACGTTTTAAATATTCCGGCCCTGAATCGGATCGTGCTTTCCTCGAGAAAGTCGTTTCACTGCTTAAGCCTGTCGGGGTGGAAGGATTGGATCCAGAGGCAGAATCGACAGACCTGATTTTTCTAAACGAGAAGAGTGTGTCAACCATGAATCTGGTCGTTGATGGGGAAAAATACTTTTGGTTTCATCATAGCGACGCAGACACGCTTGATAAGTTAAATATCCAGGATTTCAAGCGGTGCGTTGGAGCTATCGCAGTGGTCGCATGGTCACTCGCCGACAAGGATTTGGAACCCTGAAATCAAGCGACAAAACCTTGACCCTCTCGATTTCATTGGCTTAATCAGTCGTACCGGTGAGTTCAAACGATTTAAAAACGGTTGGGATCGCTTATACCCTGCGCAATTGCCAATTGTTCCAGGGATTGCCACAGGCCGATCTGGAGCAAGTGGCGCAAATCACCGTCCTGAAAAGCTTGGAGAAAGGGGATTATCTGTTTCGCCAGGGCGATCCTTCGCACGGATTTTATGTGGTCCAGCGCGGAGCGGTGAATGTGCACCGCGTCAACGCTTCGGGAAAAGAACAGGTCATTCATATTTTCCGCCCTGGCGAATCGTTTGCCGAAGCAAGCCTTGCGACTTTGCAGGGCTATCCGGCTGATGCGCGCGCGGTCGATGCCTCGACCGTCTTGCTGGTGCAAAAAGCTGGATTCCTTGATGTAATCAAGCGGCAACCTGAGTTCGCATTGCGAATGTTAAGTTCCATGGCGCTGCATTTGCGTGTGCTGGTCAGCCAGATTGAAGATGTCACGTTGAAGGATGTTGAAACCCGGCTTGCAAACTGGCTGCTGAAGCGCTGCCCGAATCCAAATGCTACTGAACCGGTGAATGTGGAAATTGCCTCGACCAAGCGCGTGCTCGCAGCCGAACTCGGCACTGTGAGTGAAACGCTCTCGCGCACTTTCGCAAAATTTCGGGAACAAAATCTGATCGAGGTCAAAGCGAAATCGGTGACCATCCTGAACCCATCGGAACTCAAGGCTTTCCTGCTCGAAAGAACAGATTAGTGCGCTTCGGTTGTTCTTATCAGGTCAAGCAAGTTCAACTTGTTGGGGCGATTTTCCTCGTTTAAGATTGTCGTTCCCCAAGTTTATCTTATAACTGAGCCATGCCCGAAAACGTAAATCTCGAGGAGGCGGTCGAGTTTGCAGAAAACCCGGAG
>JBQCGE010000451.1:0-6208 GCA_051955955.1 Verrucomicrobiota bacterium | reverse complement strand
CGTTATCGTTGCAAGGTGTGCGTATGTAATCCGGTTATATGTGAAAAAAACAGGGGTAAAACGTTTCTTGTGTTTGAGCCGAAGACAGACAGCATTGGACGTAATCGGATTAGCATTCCCCAAGTGGAGCAAATGGATTGTTGTTATTTTGATGTTTGCTGCTTTAATTATTTTGCGTGAGTTAAGCAGTGGGTGAAGTAAACCCCAAAAATTCACGGAATCATCGCGGCCCGTTGCTTATACCTTCAGCTAAAACATGGAAAATATTAACGAAACAGGTGGCGCAAGAATTGGGAAAAGCTTTATGGCGTGGAATTATTCAAATCCATTTGCCACATTGAACGCGAGTCAGAACGAACTAACTGTTCAGGTCGATGCATTTTTCGCTACTCGTAGATATACAGTTCTCAAGAATAACGTTTTGGAGATCGTTGATTATGATGGTCTCTTTTCGAAAGGTATTTTAATAAACCATTCGGATAGCCACTTACCTTCCACAATCATTTTCTGGACAAGCAAACGAGCTGAACTGAAAAAGAGGCTTCAAGAGCTAGGTTTCCCCGTTAAATAAAAGTGTAATTTACTTCCTGGATTACGTACCACGCGGCATGATACAAGAGGAGCGAGGTTTGTGGAGCTGAGCACTTTTTGATGATTCGCCCTCGGGAGAGTCGGTCCTGCTGCGGGATGGAAAGAACAAGCGGGCTTAACGCTGCTCCGATTTAAATCGCAGATTGCCGGGCCTCCAAAAGACGGGGTTCCGATCGCTGATTTGCCTATTTAAAACAGAGAATGAACGAGGAAGAACTGGAAACATTAGTTGAATTTTCACTGGAATGTGACGATCCCAGTTTTGCCGAGAGAATTCTTCGCGAAATGTTAAGGCGCAATCCTGATTCGTTAACTGCGCATTTTCACCTTACTAGAGTTTACCGACGAAAAGGGCAGTTCTCACGTGCCCTATTGCATGGGCAACGCACTCTTAAAATTAATCCTGAAGAGCCGAACGCTTCATTGAATTTAGCTTTGGTTTACGAAGAATTGGGAAATTATCAGAGGGCGGTTTTTTATTACAAGAAAGAGTTAAAACGTGATCCGCTGAATGCTGAGACCTTATACAACCTGGGCTATCTCTATTTTCATAAGCACCGATGGAGTGCTGCGGCGGAGTGCCTGGAAAAATGTTTGCAAGAACGTTTTTGGTTCAACAGGGAAGATACGGTGTACAAACTTGGATATTGTTATTACAAACAGAATAACCTCCAGAAATATATCGAACTATACCAAGAATATTTGAGAACTGTGCCTTTTAGTGCGTGGGCGGCAGAAAATTTAGGCAACGCCCTGGTTCGCAGCAAGGATTACAAAAGCGGGATTCTTTGGTTGAAGCGAGGGCACCGTTTAAATCCAACAGGAAGCATTGCTGAAGCGATTTTCAAAGCGCGGAAAAAGTTGATAGAAAGCGAGAAGGCGAGAGAAATGAACCAGGGTAGAAAGGGATAACACGGACCAACACGGACCGAGGTAGCGGGGGAATGCATTGACCAGATGGAACGAGCGGGGCGTTGAGGCGTGAAGTTGGTGGAGACGGGTCGGTGTGGAGAAACAGATGCAGGTTGGTTTGGCTGTGCTATTGTTTCTGCCCTGTGATTCGGTATTGGAATATTGCGGCATACAAGTTTGCGCCCCTGGATGGCTTGAAGGCTTTGCGGGAGGAGTTGCTTGGGCTTTGCCGGCGTGAACAGCTCAAGGGAACGATTCTGTTGAGCACGGAAGGGGTGAATCTTTTCGTGGCAGGGGGGCGGAGCGGGCTGGAGGTGTTGCTGGCAAGGCTGCAATCGATTCCGGGATTGGAGGGTTTGCAGGCGAAGTGGAGCGAGAGCGGGCATCAACCGTTCAACCGAATGCTGTTGCGGATCAAGAAGGAGATTATTGCTTTTGGGATGCCGGGGATTGATCCGTCGCGTCGGACCTCGCCAAAGCTTGCGCCGAGCACTTTGAAGCAGTGGCTGGATGAGGGGCGTCCTGTAACATTGCTGGATACCCGGAACGATTACGAGGTGAAGCTGGGGACGTTCAAGAATGCGCTGGCGGCCGGGATTGATCATTTCCGGGAATTTCCCGAGGCGGTGCGCAAGTTGCCTGAAGGGATGAAAGAGCAGCCGATCGTGATGTTTTGCACGGGCGGGATTCGGTGCGAAAAGGCGGGGCCGTTCATGGAGCAGAGCGGGTTCAAGAATATTTTCCAGTTGGAAGGTGGAATTCTGAAATATTTCGAGGAGTGCGGGAGCGCGCATTACGAGGGGGAATGTTTTGTTTTTGACCAGCGGGTGGGGGTGGACCCGGCGTTGCGCGAGACGCACTCCACGCAATGCTACAACTGCCTCACGCCGTTGACGGTGGAGGATCAGGCGGACGAACGGTATTCGCCACCGAAATGGTGTCCGTACTGTTTCAAAACATCAGCGGAAGAGATGCAGGCGACGCTGGAAAGGCGTCGTGCTGAGATTGAACGTTTGATCGAGCCGCTGCCCGGGAGTGTGCCTTACGATACTGTTCGGCCGATGCATGTGCCGGCGGATTGTGACGGGGCGAGTGTGATCGAGTTCCTGACACAGACTTTTCCGCATGTGGCACGGGGTGAGTGGGAGCGGTTGATCAAAGCGGGACGGATCACGAATGGTGAGCGAGTGGCGGTGGAGGGTTCGCATCAGGTGCGTTGCGGCGAGGTTTATCTGCACAAAACGCCGGATAACATTGAGCCGCCGGTAAACGGGAGGATTGAGGTTTTGCATGAGGACGAGGCGTTGATTGTCTTAAACAAGCCAGCCCCATTGCCGATGCACGCGAGCGGACGATTCAACCGGAACACGCTCCAATATTTGTTGAACCAGCTTTATTATCCGCAAAAGCCACGTCCCGCGCATCGTCTGGATGCGAATACGACAGGGGTGGTGCTGGTGACGCGAACGCGGCATTTTGCATCCAAACTGCAGCCGCAATTCGCGCAAGGAGAGGTGGAGAAGACGTATCTGGTGGAGGTGCAGGGCAGTCCCGCTGAGGAGGAGTTTGTGTGCGATTTGCCGATCAGCGCGGAGCCGGGTGAGACCGGTTCGAGGGAAGGGGATGCGGAGAATGGGTTGCCCTCGAAGACTATTTTCAAAGTGCTTCGGCGCAATGCGAGCGGAACTACGTTGCTGGAGGCGCGGCCATTGACGGGTCGAACGAACCAGATTCGGGTGCATCTGTGGGAGCTTGGTTTTCCGGTATGCGGCGATCCGGTTTATTTGCCGGGAAGGAAACTTGGGGCCGTGCAAACGCTACTTCCGGAGGATGTTCCGTTGCACCTGCACGCGTGGAAGATTGCGTTCCGGCATCCGCTGACGAACGAACGGATGAGCTTTAGCGCTCCGGCCCCGGAGTGGAGCGGGATTGAATAGAGGGGATGGTTTAGGGGGTAATTTCGCGATGTAAAAGGCGAGTTGCGGGGGCGCATTGAGTGAATGAGAGCTTGCGTTTCGCGAAAAATTTGCTGAATTTTCGTCCTTCAAATGAGTCCATTCATGCAAATGACCTTTCCAAAATTGTGCCTTGGCGCGTTCCTCTGTGCCCTGGCGATGGCTCCGCTGGGAGCCGCCGAGGGAAAAACCTATGCGCTGCCATCCGGTCCGCAAACGGACGGCGCGTTCCGCAAAGTAATCCTGGATGGCGACAAGGACAGCGATGGCGACGGGAAGATTGACGATACCATCGTCGACCCGATGGAGTTGAGCGTGGCAAAGGATGGGCGGGTGTTTTTCATTGAGCGGGCCGGGTTGCTGAAAGTATGGAACCCGACGACACAGAAGACGGAGCAGGTTGGGCGCATTAATGTTTTCACCGGGCTGGAGGATGGATTGCTCGGGATGACCCTGGACCCGAACTTCCTGCAAAACAATTGGGTTTACCTTTATTACGCCAATCCCGAAACGACGCAGGATGCGCACGGGAAAAAGGCGGGCGAAAACCGGCTTTCACGGTTCACGTTGAAGGATGGCAAGCTGGATTTGGATTCGGAGAAAGTGCTGATCAAAGTGGCAACGCAACGGGAGGAATGCTGCCACTCGGGTGGATCGGTGAATTTTGATTCGAAGGGGAACATTTACGTTTCGGCGGGAGATAATACGAACCCGTTTGCTTCGGATGGATATTCACCGTCCGACGAGCAGCCGGGGCGTTCGCCGTGGGATGCGCAGACATCGTCGGCCAATGCGAATGACCTTCGCGGAAAAATTTTGCGGGTGCATCCGGAGCCGGACGGCACGATCACGATTCCCAAGGGGAATTTGTTCCCGCCGGGAACACCGGGGACCCGGCCTGAGATTTATGTGATGGGGAACCGGAATCCGTTCCGCATCGGGGTTGACCAAAAGAACGGGTTTCTTTACTGGGGCGAGGTAGGTCCGGATGCCGGTTCGGCGAATCCGACGCGGGGTCCGGCTGGGTTCGATGAAATCAACCAGGCGCGCCAGGCGGGATTTTTCGGGTGGCCTTACTTTATTGCGGATAACAAGCCGTACTTTGATTACGACTTCGGGGCGAAGCAATCGCGGGAGAAGTACAATCCGGCCCATCCGGTGAACGATTCGCCGAATAATACGGGGATCAAGGATTTGCCTCCGGCGCAGCCAGCGATGATTTATTATCCGCACTCACCTTCGAGCCATTTCCCTGCGGTGAATGGCGGCGGTGGACGGACGGCGATGGCGGGCCCGGTTTATTATTACAACGCGAATTTGAATTCGGACCACAAGCTGCCGGCGGAGTTTGACCATACGTTGTTCATTTATGAATGGTCACGGAATTGGATCATTGCGGTGCACCTGGACCAGAACGAAAAAATCCAGAAGATGGAAAAGGTTTTTACCGGGATGACCTTCAAACGGCCGATGGATATGGAGTTGGGGCCGGACGGTTGCCTCTACGTGATCGAATACGGCACGAACTGGAGCGACAATCGTGATACACAGATTGTGCGGATCGAGTATCAGCCGCAACACGCAGCAAAATAATTGTTGGGAAATTTAGCCGCGCAGAGCGGTAAGAGGAAAATTCGCGTGCCAATCAGCGCGCGAATTTTTCTGCTTTTTGGAGCTGGAGATCAGGGGAAAAGATCAGGCGAAGATAGCGGTCCGGAAACTGGGTGACGTCGATGGTACGGCTGCGGTAAAAGCCATAACTGTTGGCATAGGCCATCCCGCGGGCCTGGAGCCATTCGGCGACAATGGAGCCATCGGAAAGCGTGGCGTAGCGGTCGGGGACACCGAGTTCCTTGATGGCGTCGTCATAAGTGTAATGGCCAAGGCGGGTGTTCCAGTCGATGCGTTGAGTGGCGCAGGCGACGAGAAGGATTGGCAGCAGGAGGGTTGGGAGGATTGATAAAATGAACTTTCGCATGGGGAACGATACAAAGCAGGGGCGTTTTGTCACGATGGGAATGGGAGTGTGAGAGGGCATGAACCAGGGTGGTGGATTGGGTAAATGGATTGCTTGAGCGGGATCCAGGAGGATTTTCGGCTGATTTCGGGAATGGGCGTTTGACACTGGATGGTGAGGTTTTTATTTTGAGCGCCTTGAAGAAAGCGCCGTCCGCGCGTCGCGAATTCCGCGGCAGTTCTCCCACCGTGATGGTGTTGGGAGTGGGTTCGTTTGCCCATTCGATGATGCGGATTTTGAAGGATGACGGTGCGAAGGTGGTTTGTTACCTGACCCGGCCTTATGGGCATTATGGCGCGGCACTGGAAGGGCCGGTTTACGATTCGGCAAAGCATCCGAGTCCTGTTCCATTGATTCGGAAACATAAGGTGGAGCTGGTGGTGCCGATGTCGATTGACTGGGCTCAGAAACCATGGGCGGAGGAGCTTTTAAGGACGGGGGTGCGGATTTTTTGCCCGACGGGTGAAGGGTTGAAATTGGAGCGGGAACGAGACCTTGCGCGGGTTTTGTGCGAGCGGTTTGGGATTCTCTTTCCGCGGTCGTATTTTGCGGGGTCTTTGAAGGAGGCGAAGCGAATTATTGAGCGCGATCCGCGCGCCTACGTGATCAAGAATCCGTTATGCAGTCCGACCAGTCCGATTCACACCATCGTGTGCGAGGATGTGGGGGATACAGTGAATTGGCTGCCGCGCCTGGATTTCAGCGAAGGAGTTTTTTTGCAGGAATACCTTGG
>JBQCGE010000450.1:0-3476 GCA_051955955.1 Verrucomicrobiota bacterium | reverse complement strand
CCTGGATGAAGCAGCCTCAGGGGAGCGCTCCGATGGAAGCCCAGCAAAGGTAAGTACAAATTATACATAGTTAAATAATTATGAAAACAATATTGGGAGTGATAGCAGCGGTTGGACTGGCAGCGGGAGTTTGCGCGGAGGAAGTGCAATTCTCGGATGTGCCTAAAGCGGTGCAAAAAGCGATTAACAAGAACTTGAACGGCGGGGTGGTGAAAAAGATCGACAAGGAAGCCACGAATGGAAAGACCGTTTATGAAGTGGGTGTTCGTCGCGAGGGTAAGGACAAACGCATGCGCATCGACGCCGATGGCAAATTACTGCCGAACGACAACCCATCAGCAAACGCATCAATCGACATCAATACCGACAAGAATGACGGCAAGATTCTGGGCATCGTTCCAATGGACGGCACAGACAAGGACAAAGGGGTGAATGCGGAAGCACAGGTCGGAGATAAGAAACTCAAGATGGAAGCGGATGTGGATCGTTCCCATGATGTCGAGCTCAGCACGCATCACGATTTGAATGCAAAAACTGATGTGGATATTGACCACAACGACCCGAAAGTAACTGTCGATACCGATTCAGGGCGGCATAAGATTTTCCATAAAGGCGATGGGAAATTACTCGGGTTTATTCCCTGGAAAAAACACGAGAAGAAGGTCGAAGTTAATGTGGATACGGATGCCAATGTTGGCTCCTCCGCTGGAAGCGTGACGGGCAGCAGCAGCAACAAGTAATTAGACTAGAGTAAGAATTCAGGCTGGCGGTCATCCCAATGGGTGGCCGCTTTTTTTGTTCAGGGCGCTTGTGAATAAACCGATATATTCCTTGCTGCTCGCAATGGGCAGCTCTCCAAAAGTTGCAAGCCGCCTCATTCAGAGGCGGTCTTTTCTTTACCAAACCTCCACAGGACCCTGGGGGACAGGGATCGCAGTTCGCAACGCGGAAGCCGGTTCCATGAAAGCGGAAATCATGGGCGAGGGCTGATATTGGTCCCGCAACTCGCCGTGTTCATCCAGGAATTGATCGCGCCACCTTAGGTAGTCGGAGAGAATTTGTTCAAACTCCGCTCGTGAGGAACAGGTCACAACGCGCTTATTAAATAAATTTGCCGGGCCAAAACGTTTGGAATACCAGGGCGCGATTTTGCGGAACATCCGGCAGCCGAGTTCCTCGCCAAAAACTTCGATCATGCGATCGAAATGTCGGCGCATGACGCGCAAACGCTCTTCAAAGGCTGGTTCAGGCAAACGCTCTCCTGTTTGGAGGTAATGGTCGATGTGTTTAAAGATCCAGGGATTGTAAAATGCCCCACGACCGATGCTGACCCCTGCGCATCCCGTTTCGTCCAACATCATTTTGGCTCCCTCGACGGTTGTGACATCGCCATTGCCGATAACGGGAATCCGAACCGCTTCAACTACCTTGCGAATGCCGGGCAGGCTGATTGTACCGGTAAAGCCTTGTTCGCGTGTGCGGCCATGGATAAATACGGCCGCGATTCCCACTCCCTCCAACGCCCTAGCGAGGTCCGGGGCGGTTAAGTTTTCAGCATCCCATCCGAGCCTCATTTTTGCAGTCACGGGAATTTTCAACGCATCGACCATGCCTTTGACGAGAGCGGCGGTTTTGCTCAATTCTGTCATCATCGCGGACCCGCCACCGACGCGGCAAACCTTGCGCACGGGGCAGACCCTGTTGATATCGATGCTGGAAACGCCCCTCGCTTCGAGGAACAGCGCCGCGTCGCGCATTTCTTCCGGAACCGACCCGAAGAGTTGCACGGCGAGGGGGCGGTCCTCAGGAGTAGTTTCAATCAGTTTGAAAGCTTTGTGGTTTTTCTCCAGGAGTGACCGGGCATTGACCAGGTCAGTAGTGGCGAGATCGAGACCGCCTAATTCCCGAATGGTGAGACGGAAGGGCAGGTTCGTATATCCCGCCAGGGGCGAGAGAAACAAATTGGACTTAAGCTGGAGTTGGCCGAGCGCAAACATATTGCCGCGAAGGAGGATTATAGCACGAGTTTGGGGGAGTTCCCAGAGGTCAGTTGTGTGAAGGACTCCATCGTGATTCGGGCGGCGCTTAGCGGGTTTGGGTAGGGCAGGGCCTCGGCGGAAACAAATTTGTCGTATTGGATTTGGCGGAGCGCACTAAAAACAGGGAGTAAATCAATGTGTCCGCAACCTGCTGGCCTCCGGTTGCTATCGACAAAGTGGAGATGTCCAAGCCATTTCCCAGCCATTAAGAGAGCCTCGGGAATCGAGCGTTCCTCAATATTCATGTGAAATAAATCGGCCAGGATCTGCACGTTCGGAAGACCGATAGATTCGATAAAGTTAACGGCTTCTGACATTTCATGGATTAAATTGGTTTCGTAGCGGTTGAGCGGTTCATAAAGCACAGTAACTCCATGCTCCAGCCCAACCTTGCCGATTTCCTTCAATCCCTGCCGCAGCCAATTCAGTGCCTCTTCACGGTTTCCATCGTGGCGTCCCTGCATCGACCCGATGATCACGCTGGCATGAAAAGGCGCGGCGGCTTTTACCATCGTCAATATAAATTCCACCGCTTTTCTCCGCACTGTCTCGTCCTGGGAAGTGAGGGAGAGGCGATGTTTGAGCCAGCCAGCTCCGGTGCCCAATGCTGCCAACTTTAGGTTATGTTTGCCAAGAATCGGACGGAGGAGGTCTTCCGTAACTGCTTCGGCCGATGGGCCAAAAATTTCAATGCCCGAAAAACCGAGCGTGGCCGCTTCAGATGCGCTTACCGCGAGATCATCCCAAAATATAAATGGGCCCCCGCGCGCTTCCGGGACGAGAGATACTGTGACACTTGCGAACATCTGGCGGAGTAAACTATCTCAGAAAAACCAGCGCAAGCGACATGTATTCGATTCCGCCAGGAACTATCGAATGTTGGACGATTTAAGGTCTTCTATTTGCTTAAGCGTGATCGGGGTCGTTGCTCCTTCTGTCGCTGCGACCAGTGCACCGAGTGCGTTCCCGAACAGACAACACTCTTCAAGAGAAGCCTTTTTAAAATATGAGTGCATGAACCCCGCAGTAAACGCGTCCCCGGCTCCGCAAGTGTCACAAACCTGAACGGAATATCCCGGGACTGTAATTATATTTCCGTTACCTTGACGAGCGACGACCCCGTGTTCGCCGAGGGTCACAACGCAAATTTCGAGAGGGAACTTATGAAAAACGGTCTCCAGAAAATCATTCGGGTTGGGCGGAAGACCTATGAGTTTAGATAAGGTTTCAACTTCTGAATCGTTCAACTTCAGAATCGTCGCACGTTCCAGAGAGCTTTGGATTGTGGCGGATGAGTAACAATCGCGGCGGAGGTTGATATCGAGCAGGCGGATGGCATCGGGGTTCGAGTCGAGGAGGTTGTAAATTACGCGGCGGCTTTGTTCATCGCGTTGCGCCAAAGTTCCGAAATAAATGCAATCCGCTGTTGCCGCGATT
>JBQCGE010000449.1:0-5084 GCA_051955955.1 Verrucomicrobiota bacterium | reverse complement strand
AAGCCCTATTCAGGCGAGATCACGTTGTTCCGGGCTAAAAAACAGGGTCTTTCCAACTTCAACCACACTCTTTCCTGGGATGCCCTCGTGGAGGATCGGGTCAGCGTGACCGTCATTCCCGGCACGCATGAAAGCATGCTGCAGGAACCCAACGTTCAAATTATCGCGGCGAAACTCCGCGCATTGCTTGATGACGCTTACGCAAAATACCATTGCTCCAACACGACTGAACTTGCCGCCTCAAATCGACTCGCAGAAAGCATTAGGAGTTGAACCGGGACCATTAAAGCCCGGTGAAGTGCATTTGTGGGCTGGTGATTTGGACCTGCCCCCGGAGCATGTCATACGCGGATATGAAATCCTGACGGGTGACGAAAAAGCCCAGGCAAATCGCTATAGATTTGAGCGTGACAGAAACCGGTTTATTATCGCTCGCTCACTCATGCGCCGGTCGCTTGGAGCATATCTCGGATTAAAACCCAGTGAGATTCGCTTTGAGAAGAACGCCTGGGGCAAGCCATTTCTGGAGGGCGATCCGCTCCATTTCAATCTATCGCACTCGGGGGATCAATATATCCTCGCGATTTCACTTAAACCGGTCGGGGTTGATATCGAGCATTTTAGGTATGAAGCGGACCTGGCTCCCATGGCCGAACTGGTCTTCTCGCCTGCAGAACTCGAACACTGGAGGCCATTGAAATCGAAGGTCCTGCCGTTTTTTCGTATTTGGACCAGGAAGGAAGCGCTTTTGAAAGCCATCGGTTGCGGTATTACAGAGCACTGCCCAAACGTAACGGTATTTTTTGGAACTGATTTACCCAATATTCCTCCGTCTCTTTCATCGTTCCGATGGAACCTGGTTGATTTGCCATTTGAGCCTCCGCTCATCGGAAGCTTGGCTACTCCAATCAAAGCACCACACCTTATTTGGCGTACCTGATCCACCCACCCTTACGAAACTCATTCTCCGGGGTTTGAAGACGACCCCGGTGAAGGTGCTTTTCTTTTTGCCTCGTGATTGCTAGCTTTGCCCGAAATAAATTAACGTGAATTTTTCACTGGCCAGACTCCGAAGCTTTAAATCCCTCCTGGATGAAAAAGAGTATTTAAAGCAAAAGGAATCAAAGCATCCAAAAATGCGGCGATTTGCTCACTTTTGGTTGCTGGTGATTAACAGTTTCCGAAAAAATCGAGGGCCAGTTCGTGCTTCCTCCCTCGCTTATTCAACTCTCCTCGCGTTGGTACCGGTGCTTGCCCTCGTGGTCAGCATATCTACCAGTTTCCTGCAAAATGACACGGGGACGATTACGTCATTGATGGACAAGTTCATCAGCACCATCGCCCCTCAGCTAAACCTCATCGAGACCGGAGACGCCGAGGAAACAGCCGTGAAGCGCGCTGATGTGATCAACACGATTCAAAGTTACATCGAACGAGTCAATAGCGGCGCATTGGGAGTGTCAGCAGGTATTGCGCTCGTTTTTATTGCGATCATGGTTTTGAGCTCGGTGGAATCGGCATTTAACGATATTTGGGGCGTCACTCGAGGTCGGACGTGGGCGGCGCGAATCCTTCAATACTGGGCCGCGATTACGCTTGGACCCATATTTCTAATTACGGCTGTTGCCCTGACAACAGGAGCACAAATACAAAGCGCAAAAGTCGCCAAGATCACTGAAACCACGGGGAGTGTCACGAATGCGATCTCAGCACCACTCAAACCCGATTTATCTACTACAAACAGAGTCGAAGCCCGAAAAGAACTGGAAAAAAATACAGCACCATTTCACAAAAAATCGATATTTGAAAAACTGAGCGCTGCCAGCAGGTGGTTGATTCAAGTCCCGGTACTTGGATTTTTGATCCTGAAACTGCTTCCATTCGTCGTACTGACACTCTTCGTGACATTCATTTACAAGTTAATGCCCGCGACTCGAGTTCGTTGGTCCGCGGCATTTGCTGGCGGTTTAGTGGGAGGTTGCTTGCTTCAGCTAAACAACCTTTTCAACGTTATCTACCTTTCACGTGTCGTCTCCTACAGCAAAATCTATGGAAGCCTGGGTGTCGTCCCAATCTTTTTGGTTGGGTTGTATTTCTCCTGGATGATTGTTCTTTTCGGTGCGCAGGTTGGGTACGCATTCCAAAACAAACAAGCATACGTTCAGGAAAAACAGGCGGAAACGATCAACCAACGCGGTCGTGAGTTTGTGGCCATGCGGATCATGACTTTCGTGGGCCAACGTTTTTTTAATGGTGAGGTGCCCGCAAGCCGCCTGGAAATTTCAAATACCCTCGGTATTCCTTCGCAGTTGACTTGTCAGGTGCTTGCCAGCCTTTGCAACGCGAAGTTGCTGGTGGAAGTCGCGGCCGAGGAGACATCCTACACCCCCGGCAAACCGATTGAAAAAATCACGCTGGAAGACATCATCACCGCTCTTCGCGCTGGGAATGGCACCGAACTGGCCACCACGAACGATTCTCTGCGGGGCGTTGTCCGCGAGGAATACGAACGCATCGTCATGGCCGAAATGCAAACGGCAGGTTCCACAACGTTGCAAAGCCTGGTCCTGAAAGCTGAAAACCTCCCCGAAGAGGCAGCTTAAGTCCCGCTCAGATGCCTTCCGCTTTGATCGAGATTTGTCGTGACCTGGTTGCATGGTTTGAAGCGAATGCTCGCGATCTGCCCTGGCGGCGGACCGAGGATCCGTACGCGATCTGGACTTCGGAAATCATATGACAACAAACACTGTGGTTACTAACTCTGATGGCAGTGTGACAATTTCATTGCCACCTGAAAGTGAAAGCTTCGGATTTGAACCTGTCGCCTTTCTTGTATGGTTGAGCGCCTTTGCTTTGGTTGGATTCCTCGTTTTCAAATTGGGACGAATGAAGAGGAGGAGTCGCGATGAAATCGTTTGAACCCGCGCGAACCGCCCGATTTATTGTTGATTGGTATGAGGTTAATAAGCGCGATTTGCCTTGGAGGCGGGAACCGTATCGAAGCAATCCATATTGTGTATATGTAAGCGAAATCATGCTCCAACAGACCCAGGTAAAAACCGTCATTCCATACTGGGAACGGTGGATGGAGCAGTTTCCAACCATTGAAACGCTGGCTCATGCTCCGAAACCGAAGCTCCTCAAAGCCTGGGAAGGATTGGGGTATTATTCGCGCCCGCGAAACATGCAGCGGGCGGCGAAGGTGATTGTAGCCCAACACAACGGCGAATTCCCTCGGGATTATAAGGCGGTATTGGATTTGCCTGGAATTGGACGCTATACCGCCGGAGCGATTTGCAGCATTGCATTTAACCAACCGACCCCACTGCTTGATGGGAATGTGGCGCGTGTGCTTTCGCGTTTGTTTATGGTGAGTGGTGATGTGAAATCACCTGCGGTGCGCGAGAGGCTGTGGATGCTGAGCGAAGAACTGATTCGGGCTGCTGCGGAACTTCAGGGGGACGGGGTTTATTCCAGTTTAAATCAGGGATTAATGGAAATGGGTGCCATTATTTGCACACCGAAGAACCCTCAATGCAATGCTTGCCCTCTCACTACGCATTGTGCAGCTTTCGCCAAAAATAAAGTTGAAGAATACCCGCAAAAAGCGGTTAAGAAGGCGTTTCGGCGCCCGCTTCACTTTGCAGTGATTGTCCGGCATGGCGACTCAGTTCTCATCCGTAAACGCGCAACCGGCGAAGTGAACGCCGGGTTTTGGGAGTTCCCAATGTTCGAAGCCACCCCTCAAAAAAACACCCAGGCTCAACTCGAACATTTCCTCGGTTTTCAAGTCGCCAAAAGCAAGCCCTGGCACACACTTCGGCACACAATCACAACAAATCGGATTACCTTAAAAACCTTTTACTTCGAATTTCTGACGAAACCTGAGGCACTTGCCAAAAAATTGAACTCACGCTGGAATCGCATCTCCGGGCTGAACCAATTCCCTTTCACCAGCGCACATGGGAAATTGAGAAAACTGCTTTTAGGTTAGCCCTCCAGCTATTCACTCGGTCGATCGTTAATGCATTGTGGTGACTTCCGCTTTCCGCCGAGCCATCTCCTTCAGCCTCATTCCGCCTTACTCGCTTTCCTTAATTCGATAGAGGTGAACTGCATAGCCTCCAAAGTCGTCATGGAATTCGCCATTTTCCAGGGGAATGGAACGCCCTTCGCCGAGGACCTCGATTGTGGCTTTTTTCTGACGAGTCGCGACTTTGAAGGAGGGGCGGGAAGGTTGGTTCCGCATCGAGACCGCAAAAACATAAGTCTGATCATCATGCTGTTTCGTCATCGCAGCCACTGGAACTTCACTTGGCTGGTTCAGCACGGTGACGATGTTCGACACGGAAGGGCTGTTTAGCACCGGGGCGAGTTCCTGAATCTGGTGATTGATTGCCGTAACAGCGCGCAACATTCCGGGGTCGCTGAGCAAACCCGCTTCTTTGAAAACCGGTTTGAATTCATGCACAAAATAAATCAACCCCTTCGAGCCGTGAATCAGCGACATCCAAACCTCGGTTCGGACTTGCTCGGGAGTAGCTTTGCGTTCGGGATCGCCAATGTGTGTACACTCGATACAATTCCAAATGATTTTTTCCCCATGCGACCAGTCATTGAGGCGCTGGACGCCGCGTGCGACATACTCCAGCTTCCCACGGATCTCGGGGGCGTCATGCACCACCGGATAAATATCGAAGGAGATTATGTCAGCGCCTTTAATGTATTCGGCATAATCTTCGGGATGGTTACGGCGGACTCCCCGGCCGATATAGTTGTCCCAGGCAACGGCCTGCCCGAGGTTTAGCAGGATGGGGCGAGAGGGGTCAGCGGCTCGCATTTCTTGATAATCACGGATTATAACCTCCGGTCGAATAGGTGGTCCGTACCCCTTCCCCTCGCCAAGAGACTGGGCGTTGTCAGGTTCATCATCATGCATCCATGCCGCGATGATTGGGTTATCTTTATGCGCAAGGGCGAACTCGTTTTGACTGCAAATGACCTGCATACCTGCTCGCTCAAGAGTGGCGAGCTGATTTGAATTCGGCCCGCGCCAGAGACCGACATAAAGGTTAATTCCGGCG
>JBQCGE010000448.1:0-7508 GCA_051955955.1 Verrucomicrobiota bacterium | reverse complement strand
AGAGCATCCGCATCAATGGTGTGGAATACCCACTCACCTGGACTTCGGTGAATACCTGGCAGGCGACGGTTGCTTTGCATCCGCAGCAAAATGTGTTGAGCATCCAGGGTTACGACCTGAGCGGCAACCTGATTGCGGATGCAACGGATAGCATCACGATCAATGTCAGCAATTCGGGCGATTCCCTCCCAGGCCGGGTTTTGATTAGCGAAATCAACTACGCACCTGGACAACCCGATTCTCAATTCGTTGAGATCTTCAACAGCTCCGGGACCACCTCTTTTGATCTGACCGGTTTCCGCCTGAACGGGACAGGGTTCACCTTCCCTTCCGGCTCGGTGATTCAGCCGGGCGGATTTCTGGTTGTGGCCAAAGATGCTGCCGGCTTTGGTGACCAATTCGGATACGCCATTCCGCTAGCGGGCATTTTCTCGGGCAATCTTGATAATAATGGTGAAACACTCAGTCTGATTGGCCCGGATCAAACCGGCACGAATGAAGTGGTATATTCGGCGGTACGTTACGAAAATGTTCTGCCCTGGTCAGATTTAGCGAACTCTCCGGGAACTTCGCTGCAGTTGATTGACCCGAGCCAGGATGCAACCCGCGTGGGCAACTGGAGCGCGATTTCGGGATCCAGCACTCCCGGCGCGACCAATTCCACCCACGCGACGATCACTCCCTTCCCGCTTGTTTGGGTGAATGAAGTCCAGGCATCCAATCTGAATGGCAAAACGGATTCCCGCGGGGATCGCGACCCATGGGTTGAACTTTATAATTCAAGCTCCAGCGCGATCGGCCTCGCCGGGCTATATTTGACTGATAATTACAGCAATCTCACGCAATGGGCCTTCCCATCCGGCGCAAGCATTGCCCCCGGCCAGCATTTGATCGTTTGGCTCGATGGTGAGCTTGCGGAATCCACCGCGACCGAATGGCACACCAGTTTCCGATTGAACTCGACCGCAGGTGCAGTCGCCTTAGTCGGAATGCAAGCCGGACGCCCTGTTGTGTTTGATTACTTGAACTATTCGGGAATTCCCGCTGGGCAAAGCTACGGAGCTTATCCCGAAGGCCAGGCAGTTAATCGCGAGCTATTCAGCACCGCAACACCGGGAGCCGCCAATACTCTGGCCGCCCCGCCTTTGCAGGTATTCATTAATGAGTGGATGGCAAGCAATAGCTCCACGGTCCAGGATCCGAGTGACAATAACTTCGACGATTGGTTTGAGTTGTTCAACGCGGGCTCACAACCGGCAGACTTAAGCGGCTACACTCTTACAAGCGATCTGCTCAAACCGGCGATGTTTACAATCCCGAGCGGCACAACGATTCCAGCTCGCGGGTTTTTGCTGGTTTGGGCTGATGAAGACAGCGCCACCAACGGACAGTTGCACGTGAACTTCAAGCTTTCGGCCAATGGAGAAAGTATCGGGCTTTTCAGTCCGGACGGCAGCCAAATTGATGCTGTAACTTTTGGCGCGCAAACCAAAGATGTGAGCATGGGCCGAATTCCCGATGGCGGCGCAATCCAGGTTCTTGCCATCGCCACTCCCGGGGCTTCAAACGCCGGGAGCGACCCGAACGCGGTGCAATTCACCGGATTAAGTGTTGCCGCCGGGAACATAACGCTCACCTGGAAATCGAAATCAGGCGTTGCCTACAAGATTCAATACAAAGCGAATATTGGCGATGCGCAGTGGACCGACCTGCGTTCAGTCACGGCTTCGGGAAGTTCTGCTTCAACAACTGATTCCATTACTGGCGGTCACCGGTTCTACCGCATCGTGAAGCCATAGAAGTTTTAATTCCAAAAGCAAAGCATTCAACTGAACTGCTCAACGGCAGTTCAGTTTTTTTGTCACTCTGGCTTTTTACTTTGAATGCGTTAACAATATGAATTGTCGAACCATTCAGATGACTGCCGCAGGCTGCCCAGAACATTCTGTTGAACCGAGCGAGTCGGAGAAAAAAGCGCTTCTCACCTTGCTTGCGGACGAAGACCCTCGAATTTACCAGACCATCCGCGCGAAAATCATCAGTTACGGCATTCCCGCCACGCATTGGCTGCGACGCGCCAGCCTGAGCAGTGACGCAGTGCAGCGCCGCCGTGCCATTGAGATTATCCAGTCACTTTCGCGCGAGGCGGCGGACAATGACTTCCTTGGATTTTGTCTGAACCAGAGCGAGGAACTCGACGTTGAGGAAGGCTGCCTGCTTCTCGCCAAAACCCAATATCCGGAAATCAACATGGACGCCTACCAGGCCCTGTTTGACTGCTATGCAGCGGACCTCAAGGAGCACGTTATCGCTTCACCCTCCGTTGAAAATACCATTGCCAGTTTGAATCATTTCCTTTTCGAAGAACTCGGATATCGGGGAAATGAAGAGAAGTATTACGACCCTGACAATAGTTTTCTAAACAGGGTTGTCGATCGCCGCACGGGAAATCCGGTCAGCCTCTGCGCGATTTATCTTTTCCTCGCGCGCCGGTTGCGCCTCCCTGTCACCGGCATTGGAATGCCGGGGCATTTCCTTTGTCGCTATCAAACCTTGAGCGAAGAAGTCTATATTGATGTGTTCAATCGCGGCAAACTTCTGACCAAAGCCGATTGCATCAAATACCTGCTGCATACCAGGGATGGTTTCAAGGAGTCGTATCTCTCCCCGATTTCGGGTCGGCGAATGCTCCTGCGCATCTGCTCCAACCTGCACCAGGTTTTCACGCAATTATCGCTGAAAGACGAAATGACCCGATTCCAGCGCTACATCGTCGCCCTCGCGAAGTAGTTAAACCTTTCTGCCGGTTTGGATTGCCATCACTCCCCCCATGAAATTTCGGGTTTGAACGTCGGCGAAATTTTGCTCGACCAGCAACCTTTCCATTTCACGCTGTTCCGGGTAATGATTTAGGGATTCGAGAATATAGGCGTAAGCTTTGCGATTTCCGCACAGAAAAAGCCCCAGCAGCGGAATAAACAACTTCAGGTAGGTGAAGTATATTTTGCGCCAAAGTTTATTGGATGGTTTTCCAAATTCCAGGATCAGCAACCTTCCACCCGGTTTTAAAACGCGCCCCATTTCACGAATTCCGGCTTCAAAATCCGGCAGGTTCCGCAGGCCATAGCCAATCGTCACCAGGTCAAAAGTCGCGGACACAAACGGCAAGTGGAGCGCATCCGCTTCGACCCATTCGAGTTCAGGCGCGCGTTTTTTGGCCTGGGCCAGCATGCCGGGGCTAAAGTCGGAACCGATCACATCTGCGCCTTCGCGTTTTAACCGGATCGCGAGGTCACCGGTACCGGTGCATAAATCCAGCGCCCGTTCGCCGCGCTGAATTCTTGCCATGCGTACCAGCTCCCGTTTCCAATGCCGGTGCAGCCCGAAGCTCTGAATATCGTTAATGAGATCGTATCGCCTGGCGATATGATCAAAAAGCTGCCTCACCTTCTCGCCCCGTTCCGGGCCGGCTGCGTAGTACGATGAGGTTTTGGACATCAATTTGTTTGGACGATTTAAATGTTTAGCAGATGCGCACCAGCGAAAAAAGTGCGATTACACCTGCTTTGGCATGAGTCATGCCCATAAGTATGCACACGGTCGGAACTGCCTGTTTTTTGTTGTGAAACAGGCCGTTTGAGCGAATATAACGCTGTATTTCCAGTCATTTAATGCAATTTCGTTTTCCTGGCCAAATTTTAAACGGGTTTTTGGGGAAGTTTCTGCCAATCATCATCTCGATTCTGGCAGTTTTTTCCCAAGCCCGAGCCGAGGTTTACGATTTTACCGCTCCGAAATCAAAGCCGAAACTTCTTCTTAAGTTTTCCCCGAACATTTCTCCCGAGCAACGGGATGAAGCCTTGAAGAACGCAGTTTCCTCCAGGTCGCTGAATTCAGGAGTGCAACGCCAGCAAAATGGCGATACCCAAGTTCAAGCCATTGCCCTCGCGCCCGGTGTGGATACCTCCAGTGAGTTGGCGCGTCTCTCAAAGCTTCCGGGGGTGGCTTATGCCGAACCGAATTACCGCATTCAAATCAGTGCGCTGGGAACCCCAGTCATTCCAAATGATTTCAATTTTTCGAACATGTATGCGCTGCGGAATACCGGTCTGGGGGGAGCGAAGACCAATGCCGACATTCACGCCACGGCGGCCTGGGTGTTAAGCACAGGAAGTTCTAACGTCTTGATTGCAGTGATCGATACCGGCGTTGATTATTTCCATGAAGATCTGCGGGACAATCTCTGGCGCAACCCGGGAGAAATCCCGGGCAACGGAATTGACGATGATGGGAACGGCTATGTCGATGATGTTTACGGTTATGACTTCGTCTCGGGCGATAGCGATCCCTTCGATGATAATAATCACGGCACACACGTTTCAGGAACGATCGGTGCGGTGGGAAATAACGGCGTCGGAACAGTCGGAGTCTGCTGGCGCGTCTCATTGATGGAATGCAAAGCCTTTGATGAAACCGGCAATGGATCGGTCGCGGATGCGATCCAGGCAATTCAATATGCCGTGGCCAATGGTGCGAGGATTATTAACGCTAGCTGGGGGTTGGAAGAAAAGAGCCGGGCGCTCGAAGATGCGGTCCAGGAGGCAATCAATGCCGGAATTTTATTCGTCGCAGCCGCTGGCAATAATCGCACAGACACACCGTCCTACCCCGCCGCATTCAAATCGGTCGTGGCGGTCGCTGCCACAGACGAAAAGGATAACCGCGCAATTTTCTCCAATTATGGAAATTGGATTTCGGTTTCCGCTCCGGGCCTGAACATTCTTTCCACCCTGCCGGAAAATAATTACGGAATTGAAAGCGGCACTTCCATGGCCGCTCCCCATGTCACCGGCGTGGCTGGTTTAATCCTCTCCCGCTTTCCCGAATACAACGGCGACGAATTGCGCCAGGTTCTGATTAACAGCGTCGATCCAATTTTTTCCGACAAGCCGATGGGCAACGGGCGGATCAACGCCGCTCTCGCCGTACAGATGGATCAACCCCTCCCGTATTCGATTCTTAACCTCAGTGATGAAACGTTTGGTTTGGTGGATATTATCGGCTCCGCTTACGGACGGTTCTTTACTGGCTATACAGTTCGCGCAGCCAGCCGTAACACCCCGAATAGCTGGGTTCAAATTGCTTCATCCACGCAGCCGGTCACAAATTCAACGCTGGGCCGGTTCAACTCCAGTTTGCTTCCGGACGGCCAAACCGTCGTCCAATTAATCGTCACCAACCAGAATGGCAGCACGGCCCTTTTCACCCGTGACACAAAGATTTCGAATACCGCGATCACTGCCCCTCTCTCAGGCGATGTGCTTGCGCCCGGGGTTTATCCGGTGCGCGGGAACGTCTTTGCCGAGGAAGGAACATACGAACTCGCCTACGCCGCTGGTTTGGACCCAAAGCAGTGGATCACCATCCAGACCGGCGAAATTCAAACGATCCAAAATGGTTTTTGGGGCGAGTGGAATGCGGCGAATCTCACGAACGGGTATTATTCGCTGAGGTTGGTCATCACGACTGGTTCACGAAAAGCGGAGACGGTTGCGCCCGGAATTTACATTGAATCGGAATTGAAACCGGGCTGGCCGATACATCTTCCCACGGACGCGGATTTCCCTTCAACTGAATGGCGCAATATTCGCGCTGCGGATTTGGATGGTGATGGCTTGAGCGAATTCATCATCATTGATCCTGCAACCCTTGAGCATCCCCAAACATTGCTCGTTTACTCGATTCACGGTGAGTTGCTTTGGTCCAGAGTTCTCGGGTTCGATCTCACACCTGATATTCCGGCGATCGGAGATTTGGATGGCGACGGGAAACTTGAGATTGTGGTTGATGGGCCCGCCGGTTTCCTGGCGTTTCATTCGGACGGGACTGAGATGGCAAGCGGATGGCCAATTGCTAGTTCTACTTCCAACCACGCCAAAGTCCTTGCTGACGTCGATGCCGATGGAACTCCTGAGTTAATCACTTACTCGCAGGAGAATCCTGTCGCGGTTGCTCCGGAATTTCGCGAGCTGGCGGTCTACAAATGCGACGGCTCCCTTGTCCGCAAATGGAATCTTGCGGTCAGCGGGTTTACCAACCAGGTTCAAAAAATATTTCCCGCCGTGGCCGATATCGATGGCCAGCCTGGCCTTGAAATCGTCGCAGTTTCCGGTTCCTTTGAAGTTCAGGCGTTTGATTATCGCCAGGATCAACCGATCTGGCGGGCTTCAACCCGCGGCGCCATTTTAACCTCTCCCGTCATCGGTGATGTGGATGGCAACGGCTCGCCCGATATCATCGTGGCGACGGCTGCCGAAAATGGAGCAACCGAAGGGGGCGTTTATATTTTTGATCATCACGGAACCCTTTGGCCCGGCTGGCCGATGCTGGATGATCAAAGCTTCCTGATCTCCCCTGCCCTTGGCGACCTCGATAAGGATGGCCGACTCGAAATTGTGCTCCCTTCCTCCGCGCCGGAGAGAATGCACGTGCTCCAATGGGATGGATTCGAAGCGGATGGGTGGCCCCAGGATATATTTCCCAAATCCAATCCACGCGCCGGTATCACCATCGCAAATCTGGATAACGATCCTGAATCCGAAATTTTAATGGTCGCGCCGGGTTACCCATTATTATCTGTGTTGTTGAATGACCTCAGTTATTCAGGTGGCATTTCCGCATGGAAATACAACGGCCAGAAATTGTCGCTCCCTGCCACAGGGCCCATAGATTCATTGCCGATTGAGATTACTCCCACACCGGAATGGCACAAGGCGGCGCCGGGAACGATTGGAGATTTTGATGGCGATGGGTTGCTCGATTTTGTCGCCACCTCTCTGCAGGAAATTACGTTGGGCGATGACATAGCATTCAAGGACAGAAGCAGCCTTTATGTTTGGAACGTTGGCGTTCCTGTCCCGGTGGATCCCGCAATCGATCCGTTTGCCCAGATTGAATGGCCCATGTTCGCTCATGACCTGGGGAATAGCGGCGCTTATTCCCTGCCTCTCAACCCGAATTCCGGGTTTAAGGATAAAACCGTCGCCATTCGTGACCGCCATATTTGTGATGAAGATCAGATCCTCCTGCTTCATCCGCTCACCAATGATCTAAACGCCACCTCCCAGCCGCTCGAACTGGTTTCGTTCACCCAACCACCACACGGGAGCGCCTACAGAACCGGGTTGAACAATATTGCCTATATCCCCACTAACGATTTTCGAGGCTTCGATTCTTTTGATTACACGATCCGCGATGTCCTTGGAAATACGAGCACAGGTTCAATCAAATTGCTCGTCAAAGCCATAAATGATCCTCCCACGGCTGAAGCGATGGAATTTACGATTCCAAAAAACTCTTCGGCAAACGTGATTTTCCAGGGGAATGATCCGGATGGAGATAAAATTAACTTCCGCGTGATCACTGGGCCGGCTCACGGTGAACTGTGGAATTATCCGAATGTCGCCACCTATTACCCGACCAAGGGATACTCCGGCACGGACTCGTTC
>JBQCGE010000447.1:0-7676 GCA_051955955.1 Verrucomicrobiota bacterium | reverse complement strand
GAACCCATACTCCTCTTTATTTTTCGGATGTGATTCCAATAATCGGATGCCCCCGCCTTCTGCGGGATACTCATGGTTTAATGCCTGTGATATTGATATTCCAACTGCTTTGGCGACCAGCGGTGGCAACGCATTTCCAATCTGGCGGTAAGCCGGTGTTTTCTTGCCCGCAAAGGTCCAATCATCGGGAAAGCTTTGAAGCCTTGCGACCATTCGCAATGTAAGCCTTGGCTTGTGATCAACATCTGTGTCACGCGTTGGCGGCAGATCTGCAATTCCTTTTCCATCCACTCCCAATTCGTTCCATTGGACCCGGGCTCTGGTGGGCCCAAGATCTGGACCGCCATGCTTTTTTGATCCTCCTACAATCGTAGGAGCGATCTGACGTGCTTTTTCAAACCATCTCTCCGCCCCCCCCCAGCCGTTCGAAGCCATTAAGTCAATAAGTGCCTCGCTGACGGTGACCGTGCAGCCCGACGGCTCTGGCCAACGGAAAAACTGAAAATCACTTTTTCGCATGGCTACCAGGATGAATCTCGGCCGCAATTGCGGCACACCGTACTGCGCTGCCTGCAAGACTCGAAATTCAGCTTCATATCCAAGATAATGCAAACGCTTGCCCAGCCGCCGCCGGTATTCATTAAATTTGGTGGAAGCGAATCCAGGGACGTTCTCCAGCATTACTGCTCTTGGCTTGACTTCCTCGATCAACCGCAAAGCTTCCGGAAACAGATCTCGCTCATCACTCTCTCCCAATTGCTTTCCAGCAATGGAAAAAGGGGGACAAGGCACGCCTGCCGCAAGCAAGTCTACTCCCCTGAAGCTTTTTCCGGAAAATGAGCGAATATCTTGTTGAATCACGCTCCAATCAGGCCGATTCAACCTTAACGTCTCACATGCTAGAGGTTCCAACTCAACCGCGCCCACCGATTCGAAACCGGCAAGTTCCAAACCCAATGCCTGGCCTCCCCCTCCCGCGCAAAGTTCCAGAACAGTAAAGCTCATATCTGTTGGTTCAAAGATTTTAGAAGTTTCAGTAAGAAGAGGGATTCTTCTTTTAACTCATGTTCCCAAAATCGAACAACCCGCCAGCCTCTTCTCCTCAATTCTTTGTTGACTTCACGGTCTCGCTCTCTGTTTCGGTGTAACTTGGCCTCCCAATATCCCCTATTGGCTTCCGGACAGCGTCCATGCTTTGGGCATAAATGCCAAAAACAGCCATCGAGGAAAATTGCAATGCGTTCGCGTCTAAAGGCAAAATCCGGTTTTCCGTACAGACTTAAATTCCGACGCCACCCGGAAATGTGATTTTTACGGAGGATTTCCAGCACGAGCAATTCTGTTTTCTTATTGCCTTTGCTTTTGATTTGCCGCATCAGCTCGGATCTCTTTTGCTTGGAAAAAACATCAGCCATCGTCGAAGTGTGAGTGTAACCGCGCGCCTAAAGTTGTCAGGTTAAATTAAAAGAGACAACCAGCCACTAAGTCATCACGGGCCTCTTATTCGTGCTTGACGGGTGCGAGTGATTTGATTGCATAGCTGGAAATGAGAAAAAATATTGCCTTTCTTTCGTCCTTGCTGGTTTTTGCCGGCCTTCTGGTTGGTTGCCACAGCACCCCAACCGGTCAGATGCGCGTCGGTCCACCCCTGATGAAGGATACGATTGAAAGCCGCTACCAAAGGCCGGTCCCCCAAATTTTCAGCGCCGCCCGCCAGGTGCTGGAGCATAATGGCACTCTGACCGCCGAAAACACCATCAATCACTCTCTTGAAGCCAAGGTGGACAACCGCAACGTCGTTATCATCGTTGATGAAGTCGAGCCAGGTGTGAGCCGCATTCGCACGGAAGTTCGCAAGAAAATCGGCACACCAGATGTAGACCTCGCCGCGGAAATCGACAAGCAGATTGCGCTCCGCCTCAAGTAATTCATTATTCGCCAGGCTTCTGCCCTTTGAGGCCAATATTTTCTTCGTAAGAGCCAAGTTGCAAAACCTGGCTCTTTGTTTTTCCGCGCATCTCCGTGCAAAGCATTGAGATGCGCTTCTCCGCCTTTCTCGCATCCGCACTGTTTGGGAAAAGCTCGAGGATCCGACGCAAATAATCACCCGCCCGTTGCTGGTTTTGCGTATATCGGACATGCCAGTCCGCAAGCAGGTTCAAATAGCGGGCAATACTCTTCTGCGGCATCCCCGGCGCGGAGATCATTTGCTCAATTTGATCTTCCGCAAGTTCCAGACGCCCATAATGTTCAATGTAAATCATCGCCAATTCCTCTCGGGCGGTGGCATCGAACGGATGTTCGTTTAAATGCCCGACCAGGCGCACCGCTTTCTCTGGCGGTTCTTCCACTTTCTCCACCGGCCGAGCACTCTCACCGGCGAGGCCTATGTTTTCTTCATGACGAGTTAAGGCGATCCGGGGGCGCTCTTTCTTTTCGGCCAACATTGCGTCAGAGGTCAGGTGCGCAATTCTTTGCGCGGCGTGATGGGCAAATTCCGAATCGGGAAAGAGGTCGAGAATTCTTTGCAGCGACCCTCGAGCTGCTTCACGATCCGACGCCAAAGATAAATGCCAATCCGCTGAACGGTTCAGTGAAAAGGCCAGGTTCTTCATCGTATGCGGGGGATTGTGATGGAACAATTCCTCGATACATTCCTGCGCGGCTGCATTATCCTTCAAGCTATCCCCATGGACTTCGGCCAGCAGCATCCATCCTTCGTAATCCTGAGGAAACTTCATCAGCTGAACTTTGACATCCGCGATTGCTTCCTGGTAACGCCCCTGCTTTTGTTTGGCGCGGGAAATGGAATAGAACGGACGATCTTCGATCATCGCATCGCCGCCGTCGTAAAATGAAGTGAGCGGCTTTGCGATGATCGCTCCGAGGCTGGGTGCCCAGATAATGCCCAGCACCACGCCAACAGCCGCGGCAATGGGAGGCCCGGCAACTCCCATCCCAGCTACAAATCCAATCAGCGCGCCGAAAGCAATGAAGGTGACGATCCATTTCACCACGAGCGAACCGGGATTTTCGCTCTTCTTGATGAAGTACCACGCCACAAACCCGGCCAATGCGGCCGTCCCAACCATGGCCGCAAGCCCAACCAAAAATTTGATGATGAACTCCATCAATCCTTTACGCTACGCACCCTTTTTCGTCATTCGCTCGGGGTTCCGCGCCCGCGACAAGGCGGTGTCATAACTGATGATTGCGCGGCAGTACAAATCATAAATGCACGAATCCATCAGCAGCATTCCATCCCGGCCTCCCGTCTGAATCAGCGTCTCGAGCATATGTTTGTTGTTTTCACGAATGATGTTTCGAACTGCTCCGCTTGCGATTAATAATTCGTAGGCCAACACTCGCGTGCTCCGGTCCACGCTGGGGAGCAACTCCTGTGCGATGATTCCCTGCAAAGAATTCGCCAGTTGCATAATGATCTGTTTTTGCGCGCTGCCTTCAAACACCCCCACGATTCGCTCGAAGGCATGCGCCACATTTGGCGAATGCATCGTCGCGAGCACCAGATGTCCAGTTTCCGCCGCGGTTAAGGCGGCTGAAATGGTTTCGTGATCACGCATTTCCCCCACCACGATCACATCCGGATCCTGCCGCAGGATATGGATTAGCGCGCGGTCAAAAGAATGGGTGTCGGTTAGAACTTCCTGTTGCACCACGATGGCGTTTTTGTTCCGATGCACATACTCAATCGGGTCTTCAACCGTCACAATTTTGCACCGACGCTCCGAATTGATCAGATCGATCATATAATTGAGCGTTGTGGTTTTCCCAGCACCAGTCGGTCCAGTAATCAGGACGAGACCGTTGGGCTTCCGCGCCAGTTCATCGATTTTGGCGGGCAACCCGAGCTGTTCACGGGAGGGAATCTTTTCACCACAAAACCGCAAACTGAGTTCCGGGTTGCCATTGCGCTTGTAAAGAGTCGCCCGAATGCGTCCCGCCGCGGCATGGGGAAGTGAAATGCAAAGTTCCCATTCCCGTTCAAAATGCGCTTGCTGGTCCGGGGAAAGGATTGCATGGCTAAACTCCAGCGTTTCCTCGGGGCGCAAGGCATCATAGTCCGCAAATAGTATGTCACCATTCACACGAAAGGCGGGCGGGACTCCGGCAATTAAATGCAGGTCCGAGGCACGCAAATCCAATGCGGCGGATACCAGGGCATCCAGTTGTGGGTGGCTCATTTCTGACGCCAATGCCGCCATCGGGCCGCAACTTTGTCAAGAAAGCCTGACCGGGCAGTTTGCTGGTGCAGCCTGGGAATATCGCATTCGGGATCCATTTCCCGCGCCTGCTCCATCGAACGGTTTGCCTGTGCGGCAAGGCCCAATGCAAATTGGCACTCGCCAGCCTGCAGCCAAAGCACCGCCCGCGCAGAGTCAATGGATATGGCTTGCTGGACCAAAGTGAGCGAGCGGGCGAATCGCTCGTAATACGCTTCGATTCGTGCGGCGAGCCAAAGCACAAACCAATGGCGCGAGGCGAGTTCAATTGCCTTTTGCAAACAATAATCCGCCCGCTTTTCCTTGCGCGCGAGCAGGACATCGGCCCGTGCGAGCCAAATATATGGCGTGTTCCCCTGAGATTCGATTGCCGCGTCAGAATAAGATAAAGCCCCGCCCGGATCTCCTGAGCGCGCCAGCGCCACACCTTTTGCCGCGAGTAATTCCGGATCATCCGGAAAAAGTGACAAGGCTTTTTCCACCCAGACCTTCCCTTCTTCAAATTCGCCCAACTCGATCAGCATTCGCACCTGCCCGAGCCAGGCCTGGTTATTTTTGGGATTGAACTCGAGCACCTTGGCGTAGGCACGCAGCGCTTTTTCAAATTGCCCCCGCTCAAATAGTTGGGTGGCCTCTTTATAATAAAAAGATTCATCCTTGAGCGCTGGACGGACGGTACTTTCCAAATTCTCTTTTTCCCGGCCGAACTCAAGATTTTCAAAACGGCTCATGGTTCCTCAAAAATTCGTATTGAGTCTATTCTGGTCCCACCTCGCGAACTCAAACCTGGTGTATTTATTCTTTTGACAGTTAAGTGCGAAAATCGTTTCGCCTCAGTTCAGGCGGAAACAGTTGTTGGCCGCGAGAGTCGGCCCGATGCCCAGGTTTCCAATAAAATGATCGCCACAGCGGCAAGCATGAACCATCGCCAGTACTTCTGTCGTTGCTCAAGTTCGGTGGCAATAAGGTGACGCTGGCGCTCGATTTGAAACCGTGAAGTTTGGTCCGCTTTTTGATTGATCGGCACACCCAGGCTGCTCAGCGCATCCAGCGCAAGCGGAGCTGTTTTGCTCTCGGCAGGATCGAGGTTCACCGCAAATTCGAACGCGCCACAGCGGTAAAATCCCGGCATCGAGGTCTCATTAAACATTTCGCCTTGAAATGTGCGCTTTGTTCCATCTGGCATTACCACGTGGCGTGAATTCGCCACTTCGTTGGAGATCCCCATTGTTGCTGGAATCCGCACACTTTCGCCTACCCGATACTGCTTCGGCCCGGCGCTTTCGCCCTGGCTTTCCTCCAACGCGGCGAAGAGTATTGGGACGAACTTGGAGGATAAAGCGAGCTGACTATCGCCCGGAAGCCAACTGCTTGCTAATATATAGACCCGCCCCTTGCCAAGAGGCACTTCGACAAGGCACGGATCGCCTGAATCGAATCCGAGCAGCACATGCGCGTTAGTGTTACTGCCCAGGTCTAACGTTCGATATTTCCAAAAATGAATTTTCGTGAAGTCGCTGAAACGTGCATCGGCGAAGGGAGCGAAGAACGGATGAGTAAAGTCAATTTTTCCAATTAAACCATAATTCGAAACGGATGCTTCGGAAACGCGCACGCCTGGACTGCCAAGCATCTGGTCAATTCGCGCCTGATCGGACCCGCTGTAAATGGGCATCAACAATGTTTTTCCCTGAATGACCAATTCACGCGCGAAAGTGATGTCATCCGGGGTTATTGTTTTCCCGGCTACCAACAATGAAGGCAGAGTGCCCCGACTCAGCAAATTCGTTCCGGAAATGACCTGAATTGCAAGGTTCGTCTGTTCGTAAGCGCGTTTGATGTAATATAACCCTTGATGAGGATTTCCAGCCTCCTCGTTCCCGAGATAAAACACCCGGACATCGTTCGATGCAGCTGGCGAATGCCAGACGACGTTATCGAAAGTGACTTGATCGCCAGAGAGGACTAATCGGTTCGCGCCTTTCACATCCATCTCGGTTGTGAAGATTTTACTCTGCCCTGCGGGAACATAAATCGGCTGTAGTTTGCCCTTCTGTGTCGGGCTTGAGTTCCCCGATCCAGCCTGCCATTGAATATTGAACTGCTCCAGCCTTGAACCTGCCGCATTCTGGGCTCGCACCCGAACCCGGCTTGTCCCTCGCGCAAAATTCGCTTTGTTCGGGTCCTGCAGAATTTCGACCGAAGCGTTGGAAGGTTCGCTCGCATGCAAAGGAACAACATCCACTTGAATCCCACGCGGCCATTCAAAGCCTTGCAATCCGTCGAGCCGAGCACCTGATTGAAGATCTGATATCAACACACTCCGCCCGCGGCTTTCGCCCTGCTGTTTGGAGTCGCGATTCATCGCATCGAGCAGGACCTCCGCAGCGCTCGTCAACGCACTGCCGATGGAAGTAGATTTCCAACCTGGAGTTGCCTGGCCAAGACGCGAGTGCACTTCTGCAATCCTTTCTTCGGGTAATAAGCGACTCGATTCATCCAACCCCAAAACCGATTGAAGCTGCCGATCAAACAAATAGACCGCGGGGACATCCGCCCGATTTAACCTCGCTAATAACGAAAACACCTGCTCGCGTCCTCGTTCAAACAACCCTTCGCGCCGCATGCTCGCGCTGGCATCCAACAACACAATCACCCTTGCTGGCGCATTTGAGCCCGTCGCGGGAACCGTCGCTTTCGGAAGAAAAGGCCGGGCAAACGCAAATGCCAACAGGGCCACCAACAAACAACGCAGCAGCAGCAATAAAAAATTTTCCAGCCGACTCCGCTTCGTGATTCGCGGTAGCGAAGGCGTGAGAAACATCAACGAACTGAACGAGATCCGCTCCCGAGAACTCCGCCGGATCAAATGAAATAAAACCGGGAAAACCACGGCTGCTGCCCCCACCAAAAACAATGGAGCCAGAAAACTCATGCGCGCCACTCCGTCCCGGGAAACATCTTGAATGAGAGCGTAACACGCGCCGGAGGCACGTTCAACCTGAACAACCCACCGCTCGAACAAAACGAACGACAGGAATGAAGGTTAATACTTCTGTCTCGTGAGCCAAAGCAGATACCAGGGGAGGTATCGATGCATATACTTAACCGTCAATGGGACAAAGGTTGTGCGGTGCTTCCAGAATCTAGGGACGAAATTGGACTGAGCCGCTTTGCTGGCCTCTGCCATATTCCCCAACTCAGCAACGTTTGCATAAAAATCCATATAAATCGTAAAACGTGATGTTTCATTCTTCACCAGACGTGAAACACCATGGAAGGATTGTGACGTATGCAAGAAGATTAATAGGCGGTTCGGCTTACAAGCCACTTTTGCCACCTCTCGAAAGCCCCACTTATCGAAGAGCACGGTTTCACCGCCCCAGCCATTCTCCCAACGCTCTGGGCCATAATAAATACAATTCAGGAAGT
>JBQCGE010000446.1:0-2916 GCA_051955955.1 Verrucomicrobiota bacterium | reverse complement strand
ATGGTTTGCCACAATTACCGCCGTATCCCAGCAATTGCCCATGCCAAAAAGATGATTGAGGAGGGTGCAATTGGGGATATTTATCATTACCACGCCCGTTACGCGCAGGATTGGATTGTTGATCCTGAATTCCCGCTCGTTTGGCGTCTGCAGAAAGGGGTGAGCGGCAGCGGAGCCCATGGCGATATCAACGCACACATCATTGACTTGGGTCGATATCTCGTCGGCGAATTCAAGGAAGTTTGCGGGTTGATGAACACTTTCATCAAGGAACGGCCCTTGCAGGACCAGGGCGGCAAGGGTGACGGCCTCGGCGCCAAGGCCGGAAAGAAGATGGGCAAGGTGACTGTGGACGATGCCGCCATTTGCATTGGCAAATTCGCCAATGGCGCATTAGCGAACCTTGAGGCGACACGCTTTGCGCTCGGACGCAAGAACCACATCACCATTGAAATCAACGGCTCGAAAGGATCACTTTACTTCGACTTTGAAGACATGAACCGGCTGAAGTGGTTTGATAATACGCGCCCCGCTGACCGGCAGGGTTTCAGCGATATCCTGGTGACGCAACCGAACGGAATCCATCCATTCGTCGGGAACTGGTGGCCGCCTGGTCATATCATTGGCTATGAGCACACATTCGTGCATACGATTGCAGACTTTGTTAATGCTTGCGTGGCGGGCAAATCTGTCCAACCTACGTTCGAAGATGGCATGAAAAACGAGCGTGTGCTGGAAGCGGTCGAGGAATCGGCCAAAACACGTCAATGGGTCAAAGTTTAGTTGGTTTTTAAAAAACCAAAGTAAAAAACCAATAAGAACGCGCTCAGGATTCTGGGCGCGTTTTCTTTTTCGAAGCTTCCTAATTAGCCTCTTCCAGGGCGTAAATTTTTACTCGAACAGGGGCTGCCATCCAATGGTGATCCGGTGGGCGTAATCGTGCGTTAAATCCATTTAATCGCAGCATTGTGTCATTGCATTTTCCAAGGTGAGCCTCATGCACTTCCCATGGCGCATGGTGCACGCGGGCGCGATAAAGTTTGTTTTGCCGGTTCGAGTAGGAATAGAGCAGGTAGCGCTCAGAAAGAAAAAAGGCCAGTGACCCTGGAGGAGCGGCGATCCCTTTGCCTTCACGTTTGTAGTGATAAACCGATTTATCCTCCTGGCCAAATCGCTGGCAGGTGTACTCATACAAAGTGCCTCGAGTGTCGCCTTCCATCGTTGCTGAGTGATACGGCAGCGAGTAAAAAAGTTTTGCCATCCAGACTGCCAGGCTTTGATTGCAATCGAGTGAATAAAACCAAATACCGGGAATGCCATGACGATCATGCACGTAGGTGCGGACGTTTAGTTCGAGGAAATTTGCAGTGCCCGGAATCTCGGGCAAAAAAGAGGCACGCACATCTGTCATGAAAAATGGAGTGACACCCAGGTAAGCTTTTTCTCCGTGCAGATCAACATACAATCCCGGTGGGAGGGTTTTTTGGATTTCCGAAGCATCCCACTCCCAGTGGAGGAAAAGAAGGTCTTTCCAGGTTTGATACATGACCGGCGAGGCTTCCGGCTCATGTTGGAGCATTTGCCGGACTTCTATGCTCGGCACGAGAACAGAATTCGGCTCAACTCGCGTTTCAGCCACGATGCGAACCTCGATTCGATTTTCACCCTGAGGGTCTAGTTCCATTTCGCTTCTTCGGTTTCCTGCTGGGCCAGGGAGGTGACCAGGTGACTCACGAAACGATCCAACTGCGCTTCATCAGAAAACGCAAGCTCAAGGGCGGAATCATTTTCATAAACGAGAGTAAGCTCGGTATGGTCAATTTCGATGGCTCGGAGTTGGTTTGGTTCAAATGCCTGCCACGAAACAAACGTTGTATTCATTTGAGGCCAATATAGGAGCGCTCATTGCCAGAGTGTATAGCGGCGTGGGAGGAACCTCTCTTCAGGGTTATCAGCGGGGCCCGCCGGGTTTAATTGCTTGGGCCTGTGGACTGGTTTCAGGGAAAATCCTCAAATACTTCGGGGCATCAAAGATTGTGTAACTCCTTTCGAGTCATACGGTTTAATGCAAGGAGCATTTATGAAACCCGGAAAGATTCGAAAAACATCGGCAAAACTGGAGAAAATTGCCAACCCCGGTCCAGAGAAAAATGCAAGGAGCTACCGCGTGGGGAATCCCTCAGGGCTGCCCAACCTGGATATGCCCAAAGGCCGGGGCGATACCGAAAACGACAACGCGGCGACCGAAAAACAAAACCAATAAATCAGTCGCGCGGCACCCATTGAGGGGCATCGGTTCAGCGCGGTCGTTGCTCGTAATTGCGTTGCCGATGGACTCGGGCGGCAATAGCTTTTTGAAGTGCTGCTCGCTTTTCATAAGCCGTATGGGGTGTTATCACAATTCACTGCCGAAGGCTCCAAACACGGGACGCTCGCTCAGTTTCATTTCCCGAAAAATGTTTATCCGATAGGCAGGCTGGACGCCGATTCGGAAGGCTTGCTCCTGCTCAGCGATGAAGCGCGACTGAATCAGCGGTTGCTGAATCCGGGCTCGGGACACCCGCGCACGTATTGGGCACAGGTGGAACGAGTTCCCACCATGGAAGCTTTGGAAGGCCTTTCCAAAGGAATCTCGATCCAGGATTACCGGACGCGTCCTTGTCAGGCCCGAATCCTCGACCCACAACCGCAAGTAGGGCCACGGAATCCGCCGATACGTATCCGCAAGAACGTGCCGGATGTTTGGATTGAGTTGGTTCTGACGGAAGGAAAGAACCGGCAGGTGCGCCACATGACCGCAGCAATTGGCCACCCCACCTTGCGCTTAATCCGTGTGGCGATTGGATTGTACCGGCTGGGAGAGCTTGCTCCGGGGACATGGAAAGAGTTAAGCGATTCAGAACGGAAATTGGTCCT
>JBQCGE010000445.1:0-2530 GCA_051955955.1 Verrucomicrobiota bacterium | reverse complement strand
ACTGGCAAACGAGCTTTTCGAGAACGGATTCTTTGTGCCTGCGATTCGTTATCCGACAGTTTCGCGAGGCAAAGCACGACTGCGCTTCACTTTTTCATCCTCGCACACTGCCAGCGATATTTCCGCACTGACAGATTGCCTCTGCAAAATCATGAACAAACGTGGCATTAGGCTTTCATGTAACCCCAAAAATTGAATGAAAACTCATCGTTACTTAATTTGGGCCCGATTCTTCGCTCTGAGTATTTTCTCCAATTCCATTGCTGCTCGCGCTGCCGAGATCGAACAATTTCGCGCGCAGGAAATCCAGCCCATCCGACAACCGGAACCCGTCCAGGTAATCAAGCCCATTATGATCGAGACGAATCGTGCTGATTCGGCAACAACCCAGCTTGATTCCCTGGCAGGCGCGAACACCATCACGAATGCAAATTCATCAACGGGAATTGAGGCTTTCCAGGCGCAGGAAACAACGCGTTTAAAACCGGCGGGCATTGATGCTATTAAAAAGCCATCTCCTTTGGATAGCAACCTGCCAGGCCGCTGGCGTTTGCAGATTCCCGGTGTTGCATATCAAACAGAACAGGATAAAGGGCCAACCGTTAAGCGTGAGTTGCACGTGGGAACGGGTTCAACTTTTGGCGAAATTCGAATCCTGCCGAACGGCTCCTATTATTGGAAAAAGAATGGTGAGATTCAGCGAGGCAGGTTGGAACAGGTCAAACCACGAAACTATGAGGATCCGAATCTGACTTATTGGAAGGTGCAGCACGGCGGTGAAATTTTTTACCTTTCCGTTTCCGCTGCCAGTCCGGATGAGCTTACTTTATATTCGACGGCTTCAAATCTTTATGCGGCCTCCGGCCAGCGCCTGCCATGATCCAATTCGACTTTTTAGCGTTGAATCGGCGCTTGCATTAGGCTGTGGTTTCGGTATTTTCCCCGCTTCTGTTTGAACCGGGTGAACCGGACAGTTTTGACTAAGAATTAGTTTTATGGCGAGTGCAAATGATATTCGTAAAGGAATGGCCATTAATTATAATGGCGATGTAGCAGTGGTCCTGGACACCCAGCACCGCACCCCTGGCAACCTCCGCGCTTTCGTGCAAATGACGCTTCGCAGCATCCGAACCGGAAAAACTTCCGACGTCCGGTTCAGCTCAACTGAACGCGTCGATGTCATTCCGATGATGACCAAGAAAATGGAGTTCAGCTACAAGGATGGCGAGGACTTCGTGTTTTCTGATCCGGAGACTTACGAGACCATCACGATTTCACCGGAGATCGTTGGCGATGGCAAAAACTACCTCACCGAGAATTCAACGGTTACCGTGACTTTCGTTGAAGATAAAGTGGTTCAGGTCGAGGTTCCCTCGAGTGTTGTTCTCACCGTTACTGAGGCTCCCGAGGGCATTCGTGGTGACAGTGCCAACAACGTGCAGAAGCCAGTCATTCTCGAAACCGGGATCACTGTTCAAGCTCCCCTGTTCATCAAGACTGGCGAGAAGATCAAGATCGATACTCGCACCGGCAAATACATGGAACGGGCTTAAGCTCTTTCGAAATAGAATTCAAAACCCTGGAGCACACCTCCGGGGTTTTTTATTTTCGAGGTGCCACGCGCAAGCCGGCGAGGGTGGGCGCGTGCGCAAAGCTCACCATTCCCTTTGCTGCCGTGGGGCCAATATAAGGATCATTCGAGATCAATAAATTTCCGTCCAAATCAAGATAGTCGGTCAACTCTGCCAGTTGGGCCGCAGCGCTGATCAACACGCTCGATTCGATCATGCAGCCGAGCATCGTCTTTAACCCTGCTTTTTTCGCTGCCTTCAAGGTTTCGAAGCCCGAGGATATTCCCGCGGTCTTCACCAGCTTAACGTTCACCGAGTGGTAGAATTCTGCGCAATGCGGAATATCGCTCGCATTCATGCATGATTCGTCCGCCATCAGTGGGAGTGGAGAACGTTCCTTTAGCCACGCAAGATCCTCCCTCGGTGTATTTGCGGGCATCGGTTGCTCACAAAACTCGATGTGCTTGTCCCTGGCCAGCCACTCCAGCCGAGCCAGCGCTTCCTCGCGTGTTTTCCAGCCTTCATTGGCATCCACGCGAACGGTTTTATCCGGAGCCACTGCGCGCAAGGCAGCAAGATTTTCGTGATCACCGGGGACACCCACCTTTAGTTTTAGGATGGGATAATCTTTGGCTTCCGCGACCTTGACCCGAATCACTTCAGGTGAATCGATACCAATGCTGAACGATGTTTTGTGCATGCCTTCCCGAAAACCGAGCCCGAGGAAATCATAAATTGCCTTGCCTGCCTGCTTCGCCGCGCCATCAAGCAAGGCGATATTAATTGCCCCCTTCGCTGCCGTGTTCCCGCCCGCAATGCCTTCGAGATAAGCCATCGATTCCTCAATGTTGTTGAAGGATAACCGCGACGAATCCACATGCGAAAGGAATGCTTGAATGGAATCTATATTTTCATCGTAACGACGCGAAGGCGAACCCTCCCCGATTCCGACGAGATCC
>JBQCGE010000444.1:0-4554 GCA_051955955.1 Verrucomicrobiota bacterium | reverse complement strand
GCAGTTGAATAAGTCCACGATCCGCCGCCACTCACAAATCCAAATAGAAACGACTGATCACTTGCTCGAGGAAAAAGCAGGTCCGTTGTCGCGGTAATGTTTCCTGAGCCCACCAGCGCCGAAAGGTTTCGCCACGACATCGCGGCAAGAGGTTCGGGATATCTCAACCCAAATTGATCCAGGAGCAATCCCGTCCTTGCCGGGACGACGTAACCCCGCCTGAAATTGTGATTTTTATCCAGATACTGCCGAGTTAAATCGATTTCGCTTCGTGAAGGTGTTTTGTTAGAAAAACAGGTCATCCACCAGAAATCTACGCGCCCTACCTGCAACTCCACCGCGCTGGGGATATAACTCTGATCAAACTTTCCATCGCCTGGGACATTCCAATTGATCGAACGTTCAGCGCTGGTGCGATTCACCGAATTATCCGTCCAGGTGCCGTCCAGGTCCCCATAGTAAACATCCGCGGGCCAGGCTCCGCGATGATTGTCATGTTCATCCGGTTCAATATCTCCGGAGTAAGGAACGGGCACGTGACCCAATAGCAGGACTGCTTTTGTATTCCCGGCGTCGCTATCGTAAATCGCTTTTATTTTCGATTTAACGCTGCTGACCGAGTCATTTTGCGAAACCGTGATTCGGCTGACCCGCCAATTTTCTCCCAAAAGATCGGATGAAAGCCGGTCGATTTCTGTTTTTAACGGATCGGCGAGTGAACTCTCGATCACCAGGATAATCCGCCCACGCTGCTCCACGAGCGGCTTTTTTATACCTGCATAGATGTAGCCGTAACCGGTATAGCCATTATCCGTTTCCTTGATGATCTGGTATTCAACCGTGCTCCCAACGGTTATCTGCGAATCGGAGTAGGAAGAAGTACTTCCTCCAACCTGTGTCAACTGAACCCACTCCTTAGCTGTGGGGAGCTTTTTCTTGATCGTATAACTTTTCGCATCTCCATCCACAATCCAGTGCAGATCAATCCGGGCGGGAGAATCATTTGCCTGTGCATCGATTTGAACCGCGTAATTCGAAGGGGTTAACGCCGCTCGGGCTGTCTCATAGCCGAGGCAGATCACACAGATTACCTCCGCAAGTAATCTTAAACCGATGCGTTGTTTGTTCATCCAATTCGCGTTTCCGTGGCATAATCAGTTTCCCTCATCCAATGCGGCTCTCAATTCGGTTATCTACCTTTCCACCAAACGATTTTCCACCCTTCCCAGGTCGGTAAATCCTTTTTCAAACGCTCAGCAAATCGCGGTGCAACGCCTTCATGCCAAACCAGTATGCCATCTCCAGAGCGCATGAGGGCAAAACTGGTCAATGTGGTTTTTATTAAGGCTCTACTTCCACCCTGCCGATACGAATATTGAAAGCGGTTCCTTTCGAACGGTTTTCTCGATTGCGCGGCCTGAACCTAAACAGTTGCACCTCGTCCCTTCGCGTTTTGCACTTCATGCGGAACGTTATCGCGCTGCTTTTTCTTTTCGCCTCCTCACTTTACGCCAGCGAACCAGCGAAAAATATTCGCGAGTATTGGAACCCACAGCCTGGGCAGGAGAAGTTTGGAAATCCTTTCGACATGGCTGTGGTCGTAACTTATTTCGATCCAGCCTGGAGCATGCTTTTCGTTCAGGACGATACCGGGAATATGTACTTCAAACCTGGGACGAACTGGCCTGCCCTTAAACCAGGCATGCTGATCCGCATTTCCGGAATTTCCACCAGCGACGCATCTGGATCTTCTGTGCAGGTATTAAGCGAACGTTCAAGTCTTCTCCCACGGAAAGTTTCCACTTCTGAACTCAGGTCCCAAAAAATAAGAGGTCAGTATGTCGAGTTATCCGGCAAATTGCGTTCCATTCGCGAAATCAACGGCCAACTCCGAGTGGATTTCAGCTCGCAGGGCCTCCTCTTCGATGCCTATATACCCAACTTTCCCAGGACCAATTTGCTGGGCTGGATTGATGGCGAAATCACCGTAGCCGGTGTGCTGGGCAAAACCAACGTGTTCGAAGGAAAAACCTTTTATGAACTTTGGGTCCAGGATTTCAGCGCATTTAAACTGGTCTCCTGGCACGATCCTTTTTCTGTTCCATTGGTAAAAATCAAAAATCTTCCCGACCTGGAAATGGACCGCGCCAAACGCGAACGAGTTCGAATCCGCGCGAAAGTAGTCAGCTTCAAAGAGCGCGAAAAAGTTGTCGTGGACGACGGCACCGGAATGATTGAACCGACCTTGCGTTACGAAACCACTCCAGTTTTTCCGGGAGATTTCGTCGAATTGAGCGGATACCCTGGAATGCGCGGCACAAACGTTACTCTTAAATACACTCTCTATCGATGGATGCAGCAGGACCGGCAGACCAACCATGCAGATGACGTGTTCGCGCCAAAACCGAGCACCCTATTTTCAGAAATTAAAACTATCCGCGAACTCTCACCCCTGGTCGCCGCGAAAAACTTTCCTGTCGATCTTACCGCGGTCGTGACCTTCTATGACACGAACATAAACCTCCTGTTCGTCCACGATGGAACCGCGGGAATTTATGTTTTTCCTCCGAAAGAGCAGGTTGAGGTAAAAGCCGGTGATAAGGTGCATATCCGAGGCACAACGGACCCTGGCGAATACGCTCCGCTGATTCGGTCAGAGCGCGTTGAGGTGGTCGGACGCGGAACATTGCCCAATCCCGAAGCTGTCGTTCTGGATGAAATGCTCACCGGTCGTTACGACAGCCAATGGGTGCAACTGAGTGGTGTCATCCAAAATCTTTCAACGAACGACAACAAAATCACTTTGACCGTTTATGCCGGCAACACCCGCTTCTATGTCTTCCTCCCGATTTCGAGCAAAATTTCCGCGTCGGACCTGATCGACACACAAGCGACCTTCGTCGGCGCCGTAGGCAGCGAGTTTAACAAGAAACGGCAACTCCAGGGAATCACCCTTTACTCTCCGTCCAGCAATTTGATCCGGGTTCAGCGCCGCGGCGCACCAAACCCATTTGCACTCCCCGTCACCCCCGTTTCCGATATCGGACATTTTTCGGCATCGGAAACTCTCGGCCATAGAATCCATGCCCAGGGGGTTGTCACCTATTTTGAACCGGGTCATGCACTCTTTATTGAAGACGCTTCCGGCGGAGTGAAAATTGAGAGCAGCCTTCGCAGCCCATTAAGACCGGGGGACTTGGTACAGGTGACCGGATTTCCCGAGTTGGGCAAGGCCGTTTCAGGACTGCAGCAAGGCATCTATCGCCGCATTCGCCACGATAAGGAAATCACCCCGCAAAGAATTACGGCCCGCGAAATTCTTTCCTCCGAACGTGGCGGGGAATTAATCGATTCCCGACTGGTCCGCCTCACTGGAACAATTCTGGAGAAGGCGATCACGCCCGTTCAGGAAAAGCTCATCCTGGAATCGAACGGCACAATTTTCGAAGCAACCTTGAACAAGGCAGGTGAGGAAAATCGTCTCACGGAATTGATCCCCGGCATGACGGTTCTGCTCCAGGGAATTTGCCAGGTGCAGTTTGATTCACAATTCCAGCCCTCCAGTTTTTCAGTGCAGCTGCGTGATGACGCCGATTTTCACATTTTGAAGCACCCCTCGTGGTGGAGCGTCCGCCATACGCTCGCAACAATTGGCACGCTCGCTCTCCTCGTGCTCGGTTCTGTCATCTGGGGTGTCACGCTCCGTAAACGCGTCCACTACCAAACCCGCGCTCTCCGCGAAGCAAAAATTGCGGCCGAAGCCGCTTCACGTGCCAAGAGCGATTTCCTCGCGACCATGAGCCATGAGATTCGTACCCCCATGAATGGTGTGATTGGGATGACCAATTTGCTCCTTGAAACTCCGCTCGACTCCGAGCAGCGCGACTTCACCGAGACCTTGAAAAACAGCGGCGAAGCGTTGCTCGCCATCATCAATGACGTCCTTGATTTCTCAAAAATCGAAGTAGGCAAAATTCATTTGGAGCAGGTCGAGTTCGATCTCCGCTCTGTCACCGAGGACATCATCGAATTGATGGCTCCAAAGGCGAACAGCAAAGGACTCGAACTCGGCGCATTCATTCCGAACGATACACATACCTTTCTCCAGGGCGACCCCGGGCGCATCCGACAGGTGCTGCTGAACCTGGTCAGCAACGCGATTAAATTTACGGCTGAGGGCGAAGTGTTCGTCAATATTTCCACGCAAGCCGAATCCGCTGAACAGGTCAAAATTCGCGTGGAGGTAATCGATTCCGGCATCGGCATTTCGCCTGAAGTTCTCGCGAATCTGTTCAAGCCGTTTTCGCAAGGCGACAGCTCCACCACCCGCAAATTTGGCGGCACAGGTCTTGGCCTCGCGATTTCAAAACGGCTCATCGAACAAATGGGCGGTGAAATTGGCTGCTTCAGCACTCCGGGCAAAGGCTCCACATTCTGGTTTAATCTCCCGCTTGCTCGCTCCTCCCCTCCCCCCGCTCTTGAAAATCTCCAGGCCTTGATTGGCTTGCGCGTCATGATCGTCGATGACAACGCGACCAACCGCAAAATCCTCCA
>JBQCGE010000443.1:0-3281 GCA_051955955.1 Verrucomicrobiota bacterium | reverse complement strand
CAGTTTCACCGTTTGATCCACCGCGTTTGCAGTCGCAATGGAGTTGGAAACTTCAGGTATTGCACTAATTGCCATAACAAATTGAATCGAAAAAGGGTTACAGTTTGCGGACGCCGCTGTTTACCACGCCTTTGGCGCGCTCAATGATTTCCTTCACCTTGAAGGTGAGGCCGTCCGTTTTGTTGATCCCGCGAATTTTTGGATCGCAGTACCGCGCCCTGAGCAAGCCGCCCAACTGTCCATAACCGTAAAGCCCTTCATCGTTAATTTCCACGACGAGGACATGGTTAAAGCCTGCGAAAATATTCTCGAGACCGTTCGGTAAAGGTGAAATGTGCTTGATGTGCAGCGCGGAAACACTATCCCCAGCCGCGCGAGCGCGATCCACCGCTTCGCGAATCGGACCCTGCGTGCTGCCCCAGCCCACCAGCAGAACGTTCCCTTCGGGTGGACCGTAAACTTCCGGCGTTGGCAGTGATGCCGCAAGCGCCTGTAATTTCCTGCGCCGCTTGGCGACCATTTGCATGTGCATCTTGGGCGAACCGGTCGGATGCCCGAGCTCATCATGTTCCAAACCGGTTGCGACGGGATAAATGCCGTTCTGGATTTTTGTTCCAGGCGATACCCGTTTCACAACCCCATCCGGAGTGGAGAGGTCGTAGGGTTTATAGGATTCAACCGGGGTGAAATCGGGTGTGATGTCCTGGCAAATTTTCTCAAGGTTCGGTTCCTCAAAAGTCTCAATCCGAGTCGCAATCGCCTGGTCGGTAAGAATGATAACCGGGACGTTATACTTGCGGGCGATGTTGACCCCTTCAATGGCCGTGTAGAACGCATCTTCCACATTTGCTGGGGCGATCACCACGCGAGGGGAATCACCGTGGCCACCGTAAACGGCAATGTTCAGGTCGGATTGCTCCACGTTTGTCGGCATGCCTGTCGAAGGCCCGCCGCGTTGCACGTCCACAATCACAAGCGGCACTTCCGCCATTACACCCCAGCCGAGCGCTTCCGTCTTCAGCGAAATTCCTGGACCGCTCGACCCCGTAACGGCAACCCTGCCGGAATAGCTCGCTCCCAGCGCCATTGAGATGGAGGCAATTTCATCTTCGCACTGCACGAATGTGCCGCCGTACTTGGGGAGCTCTCGGCGGAGCAGTTCCATGATGTCCGACCACGGAGTGATAGGATAACCAGCCCCGAAGCGAATGCCGGCGGCAATCAGGCCGTAACCGAGCGCTTCATTGCCCGTCATCACCACCTGATGTGCATTCCGTTTCTGGCTCTCCACGAATTGGAATGTTTCGAGCAGGTTTCCGACAGAATAGCTGTAACCCGCTTCAAAAGCGGCCAGCGCATTATTCAACACGCTTTGGTCCTTGCCACCGAACCGTTCCGAGACGAGCTGCTTCAGCTTCGGCGCATTCAAATCAAAAATTTTTGCAAGCAAGCCCAGCGTAAAAATGTTCTTGCCCTTGTCCCGGGCCGTGCCGCCAATCGCTTCGATCGTCAGCGATGAAATTGCGATCCCCACATGGCGGTATTCCTTTTCCCAATCCGCATTCGGGGTGACATGCGCACTATCGTAAAGAACGATGCCGCCCTTTTTCAGGGAGTTGATGTGGTTGTCGTAGGAATGTTGGTAAAAGGCGACGAGCATGTCGGCTTCATCACCGGCGCTTAGCACTTCGCCTGAACCAATTCGCACCTGGAAAATTGAAGGACCGCCCGAAATGGTGGACGGAATGGTCATGAAGGTCATGACTTCCTGTTCGCTGCGTCCGGCCAGCCGGGCGAGAAAACCGCCGATCGCCTGGATGCCATCCTGTGAATTTCCGGCCAGGCGGATGACTGCTTCGGAGATTTTTGAAATACTGGGAGAAATACCCTGCGCGGGTGAAACGGTTGATGCTTGGCTCATTAAAGTTCCTGCGTAAAGCTGGGAAACACACGGCTAATCCTGCAACGATTTGCAGGCAAACCATGCAAAGTTCGTGGCGCAAACAGTAAATCCGGATAATCCGTGTGTCAATCTCAATTATTATGGTCGGGATTGTTAATTACACCCGCGGTCGGAAGAGGGCTTACTCTCCTGATTCCCCGCTTCGAGGCTCTCCGCATCCGGAACGCAACGGAACTCGAGCCAAAAACGGCTTCCTCTCCCAGGCTCAGACTCGACTCCGCACGCTCCCTCCATTCGCTCCATGGCACGTGCCACAATGGCGAGTCCGATCCCGGTTCCGTCGAATTGATCGTTCGCCACTGCCCGTTCAAAAATGCCAAAAATTTTATTCCTCGCCTCAGAAGGAATGCCGATTCCTTCATCCTCCACCCAGATTCGGACCCGCGTATCACTATTCGAGGAAATCGGTTCCGAGTCGAAAGCTGTAAACCGCGATCGGCTCAGAAGCTCAGTATCAGAAGGCAGACTGGCACTGGATACACGTTCAGCACGGATTGTGATTTTCGGTTTTGTTCCCTCAGGCACGAATTTCAAACCATTCTCGATCAGATTGGCCACACATTGGTGTGCGAGGGTTTTTTGGGCCAATACAATTGGAAGGCTTCCCTGAACGGTGACTGCTTCGCTCGCTGATTTACCGAGAGCCATCAGTACGCCGGAAACAATATCACCCATTCGAACGGGCTCGAGCTGTACATCCTGGCGCGAAACTTTACTGAATTCGAGGAGATCGCGTGTAAGTACATCCATTCGTATTGCCGCTTCCCGAAGCTTACCGGCTATTGCAATGGCTTCTGCTGGCATTTCAGCCGCATAATCTTCGAGGAGCACATCTGCGTAACCTTTAAAGGCGCGAATCGGAGCCCGAAGGTCATGAGCAACCGTGTAGGAAAAACTTTGGAGTTCCGCATGGATCTGTTTAAGCGAAGCTGTTCGCTGGATGACTTTCTCTTCGAGTTCCTGCGCGTGTTCGTTCAATTTTTTCTGCGCAGCGCGTAACTCTCTGCCCGTTTTCTCGCGGTTTAAGGCGACGGCGAGGTATTGTGCAATGGTGCCAAGCAGTTCCGCCTCGCTTCGTGCAATCGTTTCGCGACTGCGCGTCGCGAAGGAAAGAAAGCCCAGGAGATTATTTGCGGAAACGAGTGGCAAAAGAATATAAGCGTGGAATCCCAGGGACCTCGCGATCGCGAACTTAGGATCGTTCTGGATTTCTGTGTATTGTCGGATTAACGCCTGGTCTTCCCCCCAGGTTTCGACCCCCGGGATATTGGCCTTATCCAGAGACTGGATGGAGGCCTCAGCTTCCGGGGTCAATCCT